>NZ_JQKE01000043.1 GCF_000745895.1 Stenoxybacter acetivorans DSM 19021
ATGGCTTTTTCTACTTTTGCCAAACGCTTCATGCCGTAACGAACTTGTTTGAAGCGGCGGTTAGTGCTGTTTTTAGGCACGAATACCTGTAACCGCGCTTCTTTCAAGACTTTATAGATGGTGGGTCTGCTGACGCAATAGGTAGCCGCCAAATCAGAAACGCGGATATTTTCTTCTGTATAAAGCCGCCAAATTTCTTGACGCTGATAGGGCAGCAAACGGGTTCTTTTATGAATGTTCATTGCAGTATTTTCCTATAAATACTGTAAACAACGCTGGGATTTCTTACACCATAACCGATATTTTTAATTTTGAGCCAAGGTGATGAAAAAGCTGTATCCACGTATAAAAAATGGTCGTTTGGCTGTATTTTCAGGCAGCCTGTTCAAAGAAAGCGATGGGTGGCAATTACTCATTCAGCTGCTGCCGTAAACAGCCGAAATAATCGATCATCAGCTTGCTGTATGGTCATCACGATGAATATGAATTCTTTGGTATTGAGTTGCTCCAGAACTTGACTGCATTTGGGCAGCGGAAAAACACACCATTTGCCGTTACAATGCTTCCTTTATTTAAATAGCAAAGGAAATCCCATGACTTATCCTGCCTGTCCGCAATGCGCTTCTGATTTAACTTACTACGACGGCGTGCAATTGGTTTGCCCCGAATGCGGGTACGAATGGCAAGAGCAAGCACAGCAAACCGATGCGGTGCATCAAATCAAAGATGCCAACGGCGCGGTTTTAAGCGACGGCGATACCGTTATTTTGATTAAAGACCTGAAAGTGAAAGGCAGCTCACAAGTCATCAAGCAGGGAACAAAAGTCAAAAATATTCGCTTGCAAGACGGCGATCATGACATTGCTTGTAAAATTGACGGTTCTGCCATGAATCTGAAATCTGAATTTGTGAAAAAAGCCTGATGAGTAAACCGCAATCAACCGTATCCGCACAGCCCATTATTGCCGCGATTGCCACTGCACCCGGACGCGGCGGCGTGGGTGTAGTGCGTGTTTCGGGCAGCGGGCTGCTGCCGTTGGCACAAAGCATCAGCGGCGGCAAAACACCGCAGCCGCGCCGCGCTCTTTACACCGATTTCATCGATGAAAACGGAGAAATCATTGACAGCGGGCTAATGCTGTATTTTGCCGCGCCCGCCAGTTTCACCGGTGAAGATGTGCTGGAATTGCAAGGACACGGCGGCATGGTGGTGTTGAATATGTTACTGCAACGCTGCTTGCAATTGGGCGCACGTTTGGCAGAGCCGGGTGAGTTTACCAAACGCGCTTTTCTCAATAATAAGCTGGATTTGGCACAAGCCGAAAGTGTTGCTGATTTGATTGATGCGTCCAGCCAGTCAGCGGCGCGCTTGGCAGTGCGCAGTTTAAAAGGTGTGTTTTCCGACAAAATTCATGCGCTGGTTGATGATTTAATTGGCTTGCGTATGTTGGTGGAAGCCACGCTGGATTTTCCCGAAGAAGAAATTGATTTTCTCAAAGCCGCCGATGCTGAGGGTAAATTGGTGCGGTTGCGGCAGCAATTGACGGCTATTTTTGCCCATGCCGAACAGGGTGCATTATTGCGCGAAGGCATGAATGTGGTGCTGGTGGGTGCGCCTAATGTGGGCAAATCCAGTTTACTCAATGCCTTGGCAGGTGATGAAGTGGCGATTGTTACCGATATTGCCGGCACCACTCGCGACACCGTGCGCGAACTGATTCATCTTGACGGCATTCCCGTTCACATCATTGACACCGCCGGCTTGCGCGATACCGATGATAAAGTCGAAAAAATCGGTATTGAACGCAGTTATCAAGCCGTGCGCGAAGCCGATGTTGCGCTGGTGTTGGTTGATCCGAATGAGGGCATCAACACCAAAACCCAAGCCATTTTAGATGCTTTGCCCGATACATTAAAGAAAATCGAAATTCACAATAAAATTGATTTGCGCGGTGAATCGGCGGCGTATGTTTCACGTGAAACATTTTCAGGCAGCCTGAAATCATTTTCCCAAGCCGATGCACTGATTACCTTGTCTGCAAAAACCGGAGACGGTTTGGATTTATTGAAACAGCAATTGTTGCAGCAAGTCGGTTGGCAAGGTGAAAGCGAAGGCATGTTTCTTGCCCGAACGCGCCACCTCGAAGCCTTAACCATCGCTCAAACCGAATTAAGCAACGCGGCTTTATGCGGTAATCAACAGCTTGAATTGCTGGCAGAACACCTGCGGTTGGCACAATTGGCATTGAATCAAATCACCGGAGAATTCACTGCCGATGATTTGCTGGGGGTGATTTTCAGTCGGTTTTGTATCGGCAAGTGAGACGGCTGCTTGTTTTCAGGCAGCCTGAAGCCTGTATTTTTGAGCAGGGATTTTGTTTGGCTGATGTTGTTAAGAAGCATAGCAAGGGCAAGTTGTTTAGTGATACTGTGCGGTTCATCAAAAGGATAGCAGAATAAACAACGTTACAAGAATTGGTAATTAAACTGCTTTGGCAAATAACCCAATCGCGCCGCAGAATGGCATGGTTGGGTTATTTGTTTGCCTGTATTGACCACGCTTTATGAATTGATTTCTAAAAACTGGGTTCTTTAACAATTTAATCGGGTTGCTCGATCACAGACCAATGATAAGGCAACGCGGGTTGTCAGGACGTTGATGCAGATGCGGCACAGCAAAATACGCTTTAAGGACGGTGAGCATTGAAAGTCGAAGTTGAACCGTTTCATCAATGACCATAATACGATGAAGCCCCATAAACCACTTAACGAAGCAACATCCGATGAGACGTTAGGGAAATATAGCCAAACTGCTTTCTTTTTCATCATGTAGCAATCCGAAACAATCAAGCATTGTATGGTAGAAATCAGAATAAAAAGTCGTATCCATGTGCAAAAAATAGTGGTTTAGCTGTTTTTATTTTGATGAAAAGCGCAAACAATCCTGTTAATTGTTACATTCAATGCTGGGTAAACCATTATTGGATATGGTATGGATATTGCTAAATTCTTGCTATTTACCAACATTTACCAACAATTAGTAACATTTAATACTATTTGTATTGATAACTATTTTCTTTATATATTACAAAGCAGGAAACAATGACCGCCACTTTAAATCTTGAAGAAGCCAAAAAATTTGCCCACTCTTTATTGAGCCATATGGTGAAAAACAAAGGTTCTGACTTGTTTTTAACCGCAGGTTTTCCGCCGGCGATGAAGCTCAACGGCAAACTCACCAAAATCACCGATAAACCGCTCACCGCCGAACAAACCAACGCAATTGCAAATGCTTTGGCGAATCAAAAACAACGCACCGAATTCAGCGAAACCAATGAGTGTAATTTTGCAATTAATTTAGAGGGCATCTCGCGCTTTCGGCTGAACATGATGATTCAGCGCGGTGCGCCGGCTTTGGTGTGCCGTACCATCACCAGCGAAATCCCCAAATTTGAAAACCTGAATTTGCCGCCGGTGTTGCGCGAAGTGATCATGGAAAAACGCGGCTTAATCATTTTTGTGGGCGGTACGGGTTCGGGTAAATCCACTTCAATGGCTTCATTGATTGACTATCGCAATGAAAACAGCTTCGGGCACATCATCACCATTGAAGACCCGATTGAATACGTTCACCCCCACAAAAATTGTATTGTTACCCAACGCGAAGTCGGCGTGGACACGGAAAACTGGTTTGCTGCTTTGAAAAACACCCTGCGCCAAGCCCCCGATGTGATTTTGATCGGTGAAATTCGTGATATTGAAACCATGGAGTACGCGCTGGCGTTTGCCGAAACAGGTCATTTGTGTATTGCCACCTTGCATGCCAACAGTGCCAACCAAGCGATTGACCGAATTATTAACTTTTTCCCCGAAGAGCGGCATCAGCAATTATTCAATGATTTGTCTTTGAATTTAAAAGGTTTTATCGCTCAACGCCTGATCCCCACCAAAGACGGCAAAGGCAGGTCGGCAGCGGTGGAGGTATTGTTGAATTCGCCCACCGTTACCGATTTGGTCAGCAAAGGCGAGGTACATGGTTTGAAAGAAATCATGCAAAAATCCAAAGACCTCGGTATGCAAACTTTTGATCAATCTTTGTTTGACTTGTATGAAGCCGATTTGATTACCTACGAAGAAGCATTGAAAAATGCCGATTCCGAAAACAATCTGCGCTTGGCAATTCAGTTAAACAGCAAAAGAGGACAAAATAACGAAGAAGCCGAAGCAAAATTGAATTCCTTGTCAATTATGTAATGGCTTCATGCCCTTATGACAACAATAAACAGGCTGCCTGAAATATTTCAGGCAGCCTGTTTTTAAAAGCGTTTATATTAAAATCATGGGCAATAGCAACCAAGTTAGGCATTAAAAAGCCTAAAAAGGCATTGCGGCAACGGTTTGTCAGTGCCAAAAAAATCATCACTTTTTGACGCAAAAATGCGGCAGATTATCAAATGCTTTGCGCGGCGAATCGGCGGCTATGTTTCACGTGAAACATTTTCAGGCAGCCTAAACACTTGTTTTTGGCTTTTGTTTGGTTTTTGTTGTCGTTTTTTCTTCCTTGGCTTCTTCTGCCAGCAATTCCTGATACCGTGCAAACAAAGCGGTGATGATTTCGGGTTCGGTCAATTTTGGGGAGAAGCCGTAGGCTTTTAATACCAGCGTGTCCAATTCTTGATGGGCTGTTCTCAAGGCTTTGGGCATCAGCGTATCGTCATACAAATGTGCCAAGCTGGTGGCGGTACTTTGAGTATTCTTCCTATTACACCAACAATATACCAAACAAAAAAGCGAGGAATGCCTCGCTTTTTTGTGTTCTTGTTAATTCACTCAGTCTGCAATCGAATCAAAAGTGTCTTTAAACTGGGTTTGCGGTACGCGGACAATGCGTTCATCGGCTTTGCCGACTGCTTTCTCATCTTTGTCGGGATAATCCAATTGTTGCAGGAAAAAGCGGATACAGTTGATGCGGGCGCGTTTTTTATCGTCGGATTTGATGATGGTCCAAGGTGCGTCGCCGGTGTGGGTGTGGAAAAACATGGTGTTTTTGGCTTCGGTGTAGTCGTCCCAACGGTCCAGTGATTGAATGTCCACAGGGGATAATTTCCAGTGTTTTAAGGGGTCATCGCGGCGGGAGATGAAGCGGCGCAGCTGTTCTTCACGGCTGACTGAAAACCAAAATTTAAATAAGGATATGCCGCTATTAACCAACATGCGTTCCAATTCCGGCGTTTGGCGCATAAACTGTAAATATTCATGCGGTTCACAAAAGCCCATCACCCGTTCGACACCGGCGCGGTTGTACCAAGAGCGGTCAAAAAACACCATTTCTCCGGCAGTGGGTAAATGGCTGATGTAGCGTTGAAAATACCATTGCCCGCGCTCGCTGGCAGAGGGTTTGTCCAAGGCAACCACGCGTGCACCGCGCGGATTGAGGTGTTCCATAAATCGTTTGATTGTACCGCCTTTGCCTGCGGCATCGCGCCCTTCAAACAGGCACACGATTTTTTGCCCGCTTTCTTTTACCCAGCTTTGTACTTTTAATAATTCAATTTGCAGGATTTTTTTCTCTTTTTCATAGACGGCGCGGCGCATACGGGTGCGGTAGGGATAGTTTTCAGGCAAGGGGGCGGAGGAAGAATCTTCACCGCTACGGTTGCCTTGATGCCCCAACACATCGCGTTCAAAGATAGTTAAATTTCCTGCTTTTTTGTCTTCGTCGTTCAACAAAATTTTTTCGTTGGGTTTGATTTGATGCTCGCTCATGAATATTTCCTCCGATGTAGGGTTGAGTAAATTGATTCAATATCAGACAGTTAAATTTTTAGCGCAGCCAACTATTTTGTGTGCAGCGGCAATACATTGCTCTAAAGGTGCAACCAAAGCGATGCGAACATAACCCATACCGGCGTTGCCGTTGGCTGTATCGCGTCCCAAAAAACGACCGGGCAAAACTTGAATGGCTGCTTCTCGCCACAGGGTTTGCGTAAATGCCAAATCATTGCCGCCGGGTACTTTCAGCCAGATATAAAAGGAAGCATCGGGCTGCTGAATTTCAAAAGTTTCTGCAAGTATCGGCAAAATGGCAGCGAATTTTTCACGGTAGAGCCGCCGATTTTCTTCAACATGCTGCTCGTCTTGCCAGGCAGCCATGCTGGCGTATTGTATGGGCAGGCTCATGGCACTGCCGTGATAGGTGCGGTAGAGTAAAAAGGCTTCCAAAAGTTTGGCATCGCCCGCCACAAATCCTGAGCGCAAACCGGGCGCATTAGAACGCTTAGACAGGCTGGTAAACATCACCAATTTGTCAAAACCGCGCCCCAATTGTGCGGCTGCCTGAAGTGCACCCAAGGGCTTTTGGTCAAAATAAATTTCGGAATAGCATTCGTCAGACGCAATAATAAAGCCATATTGGTCTTGCAGGGCAAACAATTCAGCCCATTCTTGTTGATTCATGACTGCGCCGCTGGGATTATTCGGAGAACAAACAAACACCAGCTGCGTTTGCTGCCAATCTGCTTCGCTGATGTCTGCCCAATTGGGCAGAAAACGCGGTGCGTTGCAGTTGGCAAACACCACTCGTGCGCCGGCAAGCAATGCCGCTCCTTCGTAGATTTGATAAAACGGGTTGGGACAAACAACAATCGGTTGTTTGTCAGCAGCGGCATTGATAACGGTTTGTACAAATGAAAATAAAGCTTCGCGGCTGCCCAAAACCGGTAATACTTCGGTTTGTGCATTGACGGTTAAACCGTCATAGCGGCGATGCAGCCATTCGGCGCAAGCCTGTTTTAATTCAGGCAGCCCTGCGGTGGCGGGATAAACCGATAGTTTATCAATGTTGGCTGTCAGTGCATCGGTGATAATTTTGGGCGTGGGGTGTTTCGGCTCACCGATGTGCAGCGGAATGGGTGTTGCACCGTCAGGCGGGGAGATGCCTTCCGTAGCAAGGCGCAAACGGGCAAACGGATAGGCTTGAAGTTGATTGAGGTTGGGATTCATGGGTAGTTTATTGGTAAATAAATAAAAAACAAGCCAAAAAACGGAAACATTCCCGCTTTTTGGCTTGTTGTTTCATGTTGATGAACAAACATCAACATAAATGCGAATCAGGCAGATTTTTTAGCGGGTATTTGTTCACCGGTGAGCAAATAATGCACGGTTTCTTTAACGCTTCGTATGGCATTGCCAAACGGCAACGGATCTTTACCGCGGAAAAATAAGCCTTTGTCGGTTTCACCGCGAAAAGCCGCTGCCAATTTTAAGTCAATACAAAATTGACCGACTTTTTCCAAACCGTCGCGCAAGCCGCAAACCGATAAACAATTAATGCCTTGGGTGCAACGGCGTTGGTCGGCTTTGGCATTGGCTTGTAAAATGGATTCGCGCTTTAAATAGCTGTCGAGGAATTTGGTTTTGATGCCGCGCGCGGGCAAACCCGCTACAGACATAAATTCAACGATTTGTTCAATTTTCGCGCCTGCCAGCGTTTTTTTGAAATTGATGTGGGCATCACTCTCATGAGTTACGGCAAAGGCAGTGCCGATTTGCACGGCAGATGCACCCCAGCTTTTCAGGGCAGTGGTGATTTTTTGAAAGTTTGCCATGCCGCCGGCAACAATCAACGGAATTTTTTCGCGCTCTAAATCCAGTTTTTTAAAGAGTTCAAAAGTTTCTTCCAGCACACGTTTGAATTCAAAGCGTTCATCGTTCACGCCGGCAATGGAAGCCGCACCCAAATGACCGGCAGCGTGTGAGGGGTGTTCGATTACGATGGCATCAGGCAAGCGGTTTTTTTTCATCCAACGTTTTAACACAATATTAATACCGCGTGATTCCGATAAAATAGGAAACAGCGCAACATCGGGGTGATCTTCGGTCATTTCAGGCAAATCAAGCGGCAAGCCTGCGCCCATAACAATGGCGTGTGCACCGGATTCACAGGCTTGGCGCACCAAAGCGGGGTGATCTTTTACCGCTTTCATTACATTCACCGCAATCATGCCTTGCCCTTCGGATTGTTTTAAGGCTGCCTGAATTTCACGGTCTAAAGCGATGCGGTTGAGTATGTCGTATTTTTCTTGAGTGGGATTTTCTTTTGATTGTGCCAATAAATCGGCGTGCAGATGACGCAAATCCACGCTGGCAATAGTACCGATACCGTTTTCCCGCGCCACCGCGCTGGATAAACCTGAAGCTGAAACACCCACGCCCATGCCGCCCTGAACGATGGGAATCAGTTCTTTACCGCGTATGGTTAATGGTGAAAAGTCGTGCATAATTTTCCTTGTGGCTTGAGTGACTTTATACATAATATGGTGCAATGTTGTGCTGTTTTCAATAGCCAGCCCGATATTCATTTCAAATCGTTTAGCTCGAATAAAAAACAGTGAGAATGAGGCAGTCAAAAAAAACAATAAGCACAACCGATACAGTTTATCATTGTACGCCAGAAAACCGCTTGCCAGTCAATGAATTTACAATGTTTTTTGTTTCACAATCAGCGGTGTTTCAACCAAAATACGTAGTTTATTTTTGTTGCCGCAAATGCTTGCGTGTGGATACGGTGATTAAAAATGTTTCACGTGAAACATTCGGCTTATCGGTTTGTTATGACAGATAAAGCATTGCGAGTGCTGACTTCGGCAACGGTTTGCCAGTCAATGCCGCGCAGTTCGGCGATTATTTCCGCAATTTGGCGGGTGTTTTTGGGGTGATTGGGGGCGTGGGGTGTCGGCGGCATATAGGGTGCATCGGTTTCCAATACCATGTCGTCTAAAGGCAATCGGCTTGCCAGCTGCTTCACTTTTTTGGTGTTCGGATTCAGTAATAATGAGCCGATGCCGATTTTGAATCCCAGCTTTATCCATTGATGCGCTTCTTCTGTGCTGCCTGAAAAAGCGTGGACAAAACCGCCGAATGTGAAATTGGTGCGCCGCAAACTTGCCAAACACGCCACACCGCTTTTTACATTGTGAATAACCGCGGCGCGGCGATGTGTTTTCGCCAAATCCAATTGGGTTTCAAAAACGAACTGCTGCTGCCGCTGAGAAATTTCATCGGCGGCACGGTGAAAATCCAAGCCGATTTCACCCACCAAGGCTTGCGGTTGTTGCTGCAAAACTTGGTCTAATCGGTTGAACACATTTTCAGGCAGCCTATCAATAAACCAAGGGTGCAGCCCCAGCGCGATGTAAATGTCGTTTTGATGTGTTGGTTGGGCGGCTAAGGCAATTAAATTTTCCCAATCATCAGTGTCGGCGGCAGCACTCAAAAAATAAGATACGCCGCAGGTGCGTGCTTCAGCCAATATTTCAGGCAGCCGATGAAACAGCGGCGGGTGGGTGAGGTGGCAATGGGTGTCGAATAACATGGGTGTGTATCGCGCTTTTATTGCGTTGGTATTTGTCGTTGCGGGGTTGTTGTGTCCGTTATGCAAATGAACGATTAAATGATTTTGCTGTGGTAAATGATGCGGGTAAGATTCAGTATTTTGCTTGTGCCATAAGGCTAAGGCTATGATGAACAGATGTCTTTTAAATCAATTGACGCACCGCCGTGTGTTTTGCCAAAATGGCTGATTGCATTTTCGGCGCGTGCGTCAAAATTGACATTGGGTTTATTCGGCTTTTTTTGCACTCAAACTTTCGGCAATTTTTGCCAATTCGATAAATTCGGCGCGCAAGCCGTATTCATCGGGTTTGTCGGCTTGTTGTGCCAAGCGAATAATTTGCTGCCAATTCATTTTGCCGTTGTATTGTCCGCCGCGCAGTGCTTGACCATAAGCGGCAACCGCAACGGCGAAACGGGTGTTGCTGTCGGCTTTTGCCAAAGGTTTGCTGCTGGCGGGAACGGGGCGGCTGATGAGTTTGCTGCTGCTTTGCCCCGGCAGTTTGTAGCGCAGGTTCACATAAGCGTATTCTTCGGCATTGCCTTTGGCAGACGCTGTGGGCTGGTAGCGCGATTCATTCAGCCAGCCCGATACGCCCGCGGGAATGATTTCATATAAGGCGGTTACGCTGTGTCCTGCGCCGATGTCGCCGGCATCAACGTTGTCGTTGTTAAAGTCTTCGTTTTTCAATAAGCGGTTTTCGTAGCCGACAAGACGGTATTCTTTGACTGCGGCAGGGTTGAATTCCACTTGGATTTTGACGTCTTGGGCAACGGTTGCCAAGGTGGACGACAATTGACGCTGCAATACTTTTTTGGCTTCATTGTCGTTGTCAATATAGCTGTAATTGCCGTCGCCCGCGTCTGCCAATTGTTCCATTAAGCGTTCATTGTAATTGCCTGTGCCGAAGCCCAAAGTGGTGAGCGATATGCCGGCTTTGCGTTTTTCGGCAACGGTGCTTTTGAGGGTGTCAAAATCGGTGATGCCCACGTTAAAGTCGCCGTCGGTGGCAAGCAGAATGCGGTTGATGCCGTCTTTGATGTAGGCTTTTTGCGCTTCGCGGTATGCCATTTGAATGGCTTGTTCGCCGGCGGTTGAACCGCGCGCCTGTAAACCATTGATGGCTTGCAAAATGGTTTGTTTGAGGCTGCCTGAAGTGGGCGGCAGCACCAATTGTTCACCGTCGGCGTAGGTAATCAGCGTTACTTTGTCTTGCGCGCGCAATTGTTCGGTAAGCAAGCGCAGGGTTTTCTTCACCAGCGGCAGTTTATCAGGTGAATTCATGCTGCCGGATACGTCCACCAAAAAAACCAGATTGGCACTCGGTAATTGTGCGGCGGCGATGTCTTTGGCTTGAATGCCGATTTTGATGAGCTTGGCATTGGGCTGCCACGGCGAATCAACGGTTTCGGTGTGTACGGCAAAAGGTGCGTTGCCGGCGGGTAGGGCATAGTGGTAGTCAAAATAATTGACAAGTTCTTCCACGCGTACGGCGTTGTCAGGCGGCAGTGTGCCGTTATTCAAAAATCGGCGCACATTGGCATAGCCGCCGGTATCGACGTCAATGCTGAATGTGGAAATCGGATTTTGTGCCACCGCATGAACGGGATTGGTGACGATATCGCCGTATTGTTCGGTGTTCTGTATCGGGGTGGTTTTGTCGGATTCTTGTGCGCTGACTAATTTTCCCGTGAATGCTACTCCAAGCATTTCTCTGCCTTTGAAATCGATGCGTGAGACGGCAGGTTCTCCCTGCGCCGACTCAGGCAGGGGGTACTGTCTGCTGCCACATGCCGTCAGCATCAGAACGACTGATGCGCTGATTACTGATGCGCCGATTAAGGAATAATTCCGTGTTTTCATGGTGGTTTTCTCCGAATGGGTTAGGGCTGCCTGAAATCAGTTTGTTTAAGCGTAAAAAGCATTCTGGCTTTTCAGTACAAACACAATGTGCCAGTTTTAAGTGCATAACTGCGTTTCATCGCAATAACAGGTTGCTTGAACAACCAATCGGATCGGTTTTCAGGCAGCCAGTATCAGTTACCAAAATAAAACAACTTGTGCACCGAGGATTAAATGGTTACGTTCGGGCGTATGGTTTTCACGCCGTCTGCACATGCCAGCAACAGTAAATCCGCAGGACGGGCGGCGAATAAGCCATTGTCCACCACGCCCGCCATCGCGTTAATTGCGATTTCCATTTTCACGGGTTCATAGATACTCAAGCCGTGGACGTCCACAATTTCATTGCCGTTGTCGCTGGTAAAACCCAAGCGCAGCGTCGGCTCGCCGCCCAGTTTCAGCAATTGGCGCGACACCAAAGAGCGGGCGTGTCCGATGACTTCCACCGGCACAGGAAATCGCCCCAGTTTCGCAACATATTTGCTTTCGTCAGCAATGCAGATAAATTGATTGGCAGCAGCGGCAACGATTTTTTCATTGACCAAAGCCCCGCCCGCGCCTTTAATCATTTGCAAAGAGTGGTTAATTTCATCGGCACTGTCAATATACACCGCAACGCCGTGCACTTGGTTTAAATTGATTTCGGGTATTTGGTACTGCGCCAGTAATGCGCTGGTTTGTTTGGAAGAAGACACCGCGCCGCGAATGTCTTTGCCGCTTTTTGCCAAGGCTTCGATAAAAAATGCCACGGTTGAACCGGTGCCGATACCGATGTATTCGTTTTCCGGTATCCATTCCACGGCTTTTTCTGCTGCCATGCGTTTGAGTTCGTCTTGTGTTGCCATGTGATTTCCTTTTTGCGTTGATGTCAATGATGTTGTTTACAGAAAACTACAGCCGCCGCAATAATACAATTGCTTGTGCTTCAATGGCTTCCTGCCGCCCTAAATAGCCCAGCTCTTCATTGGTTTTGCCTTTGATGTTTACCGCATTTTCAGGCAGCCCCAAATCAGCGGCAATATTGCCGCGCATGGCATCAATATACCCGCGCAGTCTGGGTTTTTGCGCAATAATAGTGCTGTCCACATTGACTGCGCACCAGCCGTTTTCTTGCACCGCCGCATAAGCGCGTTTTAATAAGTCGCGGCTGTTTGCGTTTTTGTGTTCGGCATCGGTGTCGGGAAAAAGTTTGCCGATGTCGCCCAAAGCGGCTGCACCCAGTAAAGCATCGGTAATGGCGTGCAACAAGGCATCGGCATCGGAATGTCCCAATAAACCTTTGTCGAACGGAATGGTTACACCGCCCAAAATTAAAGGACGTCCTTCAACCAAGCGGTGAACGTCGTAGCCTTGTCCGATGCGTATTGTCATGTGGTGTGTTTCCGTGGTTGTTGGCGCATTTTACACTTAAACCGTTGTTGCTGAAGCATTGTTTATTGCGGTTAATGGCAATGCCGCGGCAAATGAGGATATGGATTGGGCGGCTGTTTTTTGGGCTTGATTAAAACGGTAATCGTAAAAACAATTCTGCCAAAACAGCATCTTGAGCTTGTGTGAGTTTGATGTTGCGCACGTCGCCCAACACCAGCAAGGGTGACAAACCCAAAGCCTCAATTGCCGATGATTCGTCTGTAATGGTTTCTAAATTCGCCGCCGCCAATGCTTGATGCAGCATCGCAGTGCGAAACATTTGCGGCGTTTGCGCTTGCCACAGCCGCGCTCTGCTGACAGTGTCGGCAACACAGTCTGCCCCATTGTCGCGCTTTAAAGTATCCGATACCGGAATGGCAAGCAAACCGCCGACCGAATGGTTTACCGCAGTATCCAGCAAACGCGTTAATGCCGCATTCGGCAAACAGCAGCGGGCGGCATCGTGCACCAACAGCCAGTCATCATCGTTCAGTAAGCCCTGTTGCTTTGCCGCACAAATGCCCTGATAAACGGTGTGCGCCCGTGTTTCACCGCCGCAGCGCAGAATATGCAGTTTTTCAGGCAGCCTGTTCGGCGGATAAACGGTATCTATATAAGCATCGTTTGCCGACACAATGATTAATACCGTATCCAAGCGTTCACATGCCAAGAGCTTATCTGCCGTATGCCGCAGCACGGGTTTATCCAAAATCGGCATGTATTGCTTGGGCAGATTGGCGCCAAACCGTGCACCCACACCTGCGGCGGGAATCAGGGCAGCACAGCGGTTCATGCGTCGGCTTCTTTTCGGTTGGCAGACTGCCGCCACAAACACGGTTCACCCAATGCGTTCAGATAGGCTTCGTGTTGGTGCAGCTCAGCATCACCGGCTGCCTGAATAATCAAAGGGTGGGGCAAGGGTTGGCGGTTGTGCAGTGTAGCGGTTTGTGTCTGGTTGTTTTCTGCCAATCCGTCAACCAAGCTGAATTGACTGCGGGTGAGTGCCAAATACACTTCGCTTAATAATTCACAGTCAATCAACGCGCCGTGAAAAATACGGCGGCTTCGGTCAATACTCAGGCGGGTACACAGTGCGTCCAGCGAATTTTTCTGCCCAGGATACCGCGTCTTTGCCATTTTGAGCGTATCAATGATGCCGCCGGCAATGGTTTCGGTTGCCGGTAAACCCATGCGGGCGAATTCCATGTTCAAAAAGCCGACGTCAAACGGGGCATTGTGAATAATCAATTCGGCATCTTTAATAAAATCGGCAATTTGTTTGCCGGCTTCAGCAAATACAGGTGCTTTTTTTTCAGCCAAAAAATCCAAAGAGATGCCGTGTATGGCAATTGCCTCTTCTTCAATGTCGCGCTCGGGGTGGATATACAGATGCAGGCTGTTGCCGGTAAGCCTGCGGTCAATCATTTCCAAACCGGCAAACTCGATTAAACGGTCACCGCCTGCGGCGCGCAAGCCCGTGGTTTCTGTGTCCAGAATGATTTGTCTCATGATGACGGTAAACCGATAAATGAAGTAAACAGAAGCCAATATCATATAGCAGAGTATGCCGAAACGCCACGCAATACGCTGCCGTTTGACCTTTTGTGTTGAAAGCCCGTATAATACTCCGTTCATTGAAGCCATCGTCTTCAGCCTTCAGCGGTTTTGTTGTTCAGCAGCCGCCCGTTTGCGCGAATTGCGCGTCGTTTAGCTGGTTGTCGCCGATGTTTAACCCAAGCAGCATCGCTTGCGACAGCCCGGCCGTAGCATTCCTTAATTAAATCGTCCGTTTTTGCTTCAGGCTACCTGAATATTATATTTTTCAGGCAGCCATAGGTTTGTCGTTTACTTTTAGGATAGACATGTCTTTATCATTTACCGATTTACATTTGGATCAACCGCTTACCGACGCACTGCTCAGCGCGGGCTACGACAGCCCCACGCCCGTACAGCTTGAAGCCATACCCGCTGCTTTGAGCGGGCAGGATTTAATGGTGTCGGCGCAAACGGGTTCGGGTAAAACCGCTGCCTTTTTATTGCCTGCCCTGCAAAAAATGCTGCAACGCAGTGAGAAACCCGGCAAAGGTCCGCGTTTATTGGTATTAACGCCCACGCGCGAATTGGCACAGCAAGTGGAAAAACAAGCGCAGGTGTACGGTAAAAATATGCCGTGGCTGCGCACGGTTACGCTGGTGGGCGGCACGTCTTTTGGTCAGCAAATCCGTGCTTTGAGCCGTCCGATTGATGTGATTGTTGCGACACCCGGCCGTTTAATGGATCACATGCGCCAAGATCGCATTGATTTTTCGCGTTTGGACGTATTGGTGCTGGACGAAGCCGATCGCATGCTGGACATGGGTTTTATTGAAGACATTGAAACCATTGTTGCCGCCATTCCCGAAAGCCGCCAAACCCTGCTGTTTTCTGCCACTTGGGACGGTATCGTCGGCAAATTGGCGAAACGCCTCACGCGTCAGGCGCAGCAAATTGACATTGCCCGCGTTGCCGAACAAGGCAAAATTGATGAGCAATTGCTGTATTGCGACGACATGCGCCACAAAAACCGCTTGCTTGACCACATTTTGCGCGATGCCAACATCGACCAATGCGTGATTTTTACCTCCACCAAAGTGATGAGCGAACAGCTGGCTGATGAATTGTATGAAAAAGGCTTTTCTGCCAATTGTCTGCACGGCGATATGCCGCAAGGCTGGCGCAACCGCACATTAATGGATTTGCGCAAAGGACGGATTAAGATTCTGGTGGCAACCGATGTGGCGGCGCGCGGCATTGATGTTCCCACCATCACCCACGTTATCAATTACGACTTGCCCAAACAAGCCGAAGATTATGTGCATCGCATTGGCAGAACAGGCAGAGCGGGCAGACACGGTTTGGCATTAACATTCGCTGAAGTGAATGAATACGTCAAAATCCACAAAATTGAGCGTTATCTGAATCGGAAATTGCCTGAAATGGCAATAGAAGGCATGGAGCCGACTCGCAAACGTTCTTCTGCGAAACCCGCACCAAAAGGCAGACGCGGCGGCAATTTCAGCGGACAAGGAAAAAGCGGTAACTGGTCGAGTGATCGTCCGCGCCGCCACGGCAATGAAAACGGCGGACAAGCCAAACGCAGCGGCGGACATCATCAAGGTCAACGCAAACCGGCACATGCTTCACGTTAAACGTTTTGTTTTGCGGTGCACCAAAATCAATCAAAATCGAACCGTTCACCAATCTTTATGGTTGGGAACGCGTTCGATTTTGTGCTGTATTGGTAAATTTTTTTTTGGAAACTGCTTGTATTCTTCGTGTGCGCGTAGTGAGGTAAAAAACATCTTGGACTTGTAGAAACAGAACGCGCCAAAGACCGCAGCTGTAAAAATTCCCAGCGTTGTTTACAGTATTTATAGGAAAATACTGTAATGAACATTCATAAAAGAACCCGTTTACTGCCCTATCAGCGTCAAGAAATTTGGCGGCTTTATACAGAAGAAAATGTCCGCGTTTCTGATTTGGCGGCTACCTATTGCGTCAGCAGACCCACCATCTATAAAGTCTTGAAAGAAGCTCGTTTACAGGTATTCGTGCCTAAAAACAGCACTAATCGCCGCTTCAAACAAGTTCGTTACGGCATAAAGTGTTTGGCAAAAGTAGAAAAAGCCATTCAAGACAAGCTCAAAGCGCAGGCGCAGCGGTACAATAAAACTTATCCCGGTGAAATGTTGCATGTGGATACCAAACGCTTGCCTGCATTGGCAGGTCAAACACAAGCAGAACGCCGTGAGTATTTGTTTGTGGGAATTGACGATTTTTCACGTGAGTTGTACGCGGGTATTTATCCTGATAAAAGCCAATTCAGTGCAGCAGATTTTTTAAAGAACAATGTCCTTATCAGATTGATTGCGTATACTCGGATAACGGGACAGAATACAAGGGAACGTTGGAACACGCTTTCAGGACAGTGAGCATCGAAAGCTGGAGCTAAATCGCTTCATCAACTACTACAATACGGTGAAGCCCCATAAATCACTTAACGGAGCAACACCATACGAGGTACTAGAGAAGTATTTTTATTTTGATGAAAAGTGTAAACAACGCGGGTAATTCTTACAACTGATGTAGCGCGTGTGAATAACACACGGAAAAATCTATGAGAAAGGAGCATTTGTATTATGGCGGACAACAGTAGAGCAATAAACCGTGTTTTTACTCGCGGCGTTATAGGTGATTTGCTCCAAAACGGTACTAACGAAGTGTTTGATTATGTTGTTCAGCGATATGTCAACGACCCGGAGCATAAGACGCACGGCGAGATTATAAGCGAAATTTATGCGCATCTCGGAAAAGAACATCGCAACGAGTATTACTATATGAATACCTTGCTTAACAAACTTCTTATAGGTATTCACAGCGTAAACACTACGACTGCCCTTTCACAAGTGCGGATTGGCTGCCATATAGCCGATTTTGTGATGATTAACGGTGAGGGGCGAGTATATGAGATAAAGTCCGACCTTGATAACTTTGGCAGGCTTCACGACCAGTTAAGTGATTATTTCAAGGCGTTCAGCAATGTGTCCGTTTTGACTACAATCCACGAGTTTGAACGTGTGGAGCGTATACTTGCCGAACAGGGAGATATGGGCGAGTCCGTGGGGATTTATGTTGTTAATGACAATAACGTTCGGTTTAACCTCAAAGACCGCAGATACCCGCGCCAATTTGACGATTATCTTGACCATAGCTGCATAAAAGAGCGCAGAGCCCCGCGCCAATTTGACGGTTATCTTGACCATAGCTGCATATTCAAACTATTGCGAAAGCGCGAGTATGAAAACGTAATACTGCAACAGTTTGAAGGACTACCGCAAGTCGCGCCTGTATTCCATTTCAAGGCGTGTTTAGAAAAGTTTCAGCAAATACCGATTAAAACGGCTCAGGATTTAGCATTTAAGGAACTAAAGAAGCGAAACAAGATTTCTAAGACCGCTTTTGAGAGTATACAACCTGAATTGAAGTCAACCGTTTACTTTTCGGGATTGACGCGCAGACTTCCGGACTTAGAGCAATTACTAAAAACGAACTACAGGAGGTAGCACGATGTATTTTCCGTATTTCAGAGGCAGACAGTATGAACTACTTGCGCTGAAAGAATTAGCGCAAGGTGAACTACTTAGCAAATCAGTTATCCCTGTGGTTGAACCGATAAAGTTAAGTTCCACATTCACCACGACGATTAAGGTTTTCAACGAGAAGAGCTTGCAGTTAGCACTCATTCTAAATCCTGCTGTCGGTGAGTTATCAGGCGATTCAAGCGTAGCTCCGCTTTTTGATGCCGTATCCAGTTATATTGTCCCTGCCGTTATACTCGGAAAAGAAACATCGGAGACACTTCACCAACTTGACAGTAAAGGGATATTGAAAAGCAGAGCGGTGGCCGTGCTGACGAACCGCGACTATCTTGATACCTATAAAACCCTGTGGGCAGATGTTCCGCCAAAATTTACACTGTTCCCGGACGACAGACAGCTTCGCCGCACCGTCACTCAGAACAAGGTTTTGTTTGAAGATAAATTTAACAAACAGGAAAAAAACGCTGATTATCGTAAGCAAGAGGACGAGTTTTTCTCGGAAGACCACCTCTACTTTCGCGAAGAAAGGTATGTCGGATTTGGCGACTACTCAATAATCGGAAACGAGTATGTTGAGGGTGGATTTGCTCCGTATGCCGTGGCGATTCATATTGTGTATTTTGATGCCGATGATAATCTTCGTATCCGACACTTCACATCTGATTCAAACGAGGACATCTCGGACGTTGCAGGTAAGTTTCAAGAAGCTGTAATAAAGCTCGCAAGATGGTATAGCGACGGCCAGCGTAGACAACTAACAGCGGCGTTGAATACTTTGCTTTCTCACGCTAAAAACGGATATTATCCCGGACTTCCGACAATCAAAAAGTTATCGATTATGCACCATTTGGAACTGATGGGCAGATACCTTGACGGAGGTATGGAAAAATGAACTGTTGTGTCGAGTGTTTCAACGATACTCATATCAGAAACACCATTGAGCAGCGAGGCACAATAGGCAACTGCGACTTCTGTTCATCAAAGGGTGTTCCCGTATATGATATAGCCGCCAGTCCAAACCCGTTAGCTGATATGATAATCAGTTTGGTTCAGTCATATTCTGTGTCGGACGCTGCCGATGCGAAGTTATTAAAAACCGCGCTTCACGATGACTGGAATATTTTTACCGCCGGAGGGGAAACAGTTCAGGCACTAACGATGAAATTGTGTTCTTCTGCTTACCGCGCTGATGCGGATATTTTTCTGAAAAGGTCATTATCCCGCAACTCAATGACGAAGATTTTCTCCGGGAGTTTGGAGTGGTCAGAGGGGCGAGCTGGAGCAAGTTTTCTGATTCAATAAAAAATGAAAATCGCTTTCATAGCGGAATGTTCAATGCTGATGTTTTCGCGTCGTTTTTATCAATAGTCGCAAAAAATTATCCCGCAGGTTCTAAAATGTTCAGAGCGCGAATAGCTCCAAGCAAAAGCGGTTTTCCGACTTCTGGAATGAGTATCCCGCCGAAAAGTTTCAGAAGCGCAGGTCGTGTCAACCCGGAAGGTATAGGTATACTCTACTTATCGTCAGACGATAAAACTGTTTTGAATGAGGTTAGGGCAAACACATTTGACTATGTGTGTATTGGAGAATTTCAATCAAAACGAGATATAATGGTCGTAAATCTATCCGGCTTATCAAGCACCAGTCCGTTTTTGTATGATGGTGAGCTTGAAAAATACGCTGCGAACCGAAAAGTGTTTCAGGAAATAGCGATCGAACTTGCTAGACCTTTAAGGCGAAGCGATAGTCCGTTAGAATATCTGCCCACACAGTATATCTCTGAATTTATTAAAAATCAAAAACGTTATGATGGGATAGAGTATGCCAGTACACTTCGTGATGGCGGCTATAATCTCGCACTGTTCGATGAAGAACTTTTTGAGTGTGTAAACGTATATACTACCGAGGTTACGGGAATAGAATACAAAACGCGGCAAGAAAATTTACAATCCTAATGTGTTTTGCTTGCCGGTATTGAAACGGACTGTTTTACAGTCCGTTTCCCCTGCTTGCGGAAATGAGATTTCGAAATATTCGTCAAGTGACAATAACAGCAATTTCAATTGTAGGCTGCCGCATAAAAAAATCGCTGAAATTCTTTATAAAGGGTTTCAGCGATTTTTTGATTGTGATACAAACAAACATATTCTTGAAATATCATTCAATCAATTAAAAACGAGCGAAACATGCAATCTTGGTGGGTATTGCTGCAACAGCAGTGGCACGATTTTTGGCAAATAAATGTCAGCGAACGGCGGTGGGAACTGCCGTTCGCTGCGGCATTGGCATCAGGCTTGCCGTTATTTATTGGTGCCTATTTCGGGCATTTGGAATATGGCTTGGTGTCCAGCTTGGGTGGCATGACATTTTTATATTTGCCGCAAACCGCGCTGGCGCACCGCATGGTGTTTATTTTGTGTGCGGCGATGTGTATGAGCGTGAGTTTTTTATTCGGTTTGGCAGTCAGTCATTTTCCGGCGGTTATGGTGTTAATGATTACCTTGCTGACCATTGTTTTGACCATGTTGTGCCGTTATGTGCAAGTACCGCCGCCGGGAACGGTGTTTTTCTTAATGGCGGCGATGATTGGTGCGTACATGCCCGTGGATATTATCGATATTCCGTATCAAGTCGGTTTGTTGTTTATGGGTGCGCTGCTCGCCTGTGTGGTGGGATTCTTTTACAGCCTTTATTTGGGGTGGCGCGATGTGCCGGCCAAAGCCATTCCGGCAGCAGAAGCCGATATGCGGCTGGTACTGGTGGATTCACTTATCATCGGCGTGTTTGTGGGTGCATCTTTGCTGCTGGCGCAATTGTGGCAAATGGAACGTCCGTATTGGGTGCCGGTGAGCTGTGCGGCGGTGATTCAAGGGATCAATTTTCGGGCGGTGTGGCGTAAGCAGCTGCACCGCATCATCGGCACGGCTGCGGGTATGGTTTTGGCGTGGCTTTTATTGTCGCAATCGTGGAATATTTGGGCTTTGTGTGCGGTGATGATGCTTTTGAATATGTTGATTGAAACGCTGGTGGTGCGTCATTATGCGCTGGCGGTGGTATTTATTACGCCATTAACTATTTTTTTAGCAGAAGCCGCGGGCGATTTCAGCGCGGTAAATAACATTATTCAAGCACGGTTGTGGGACACGGTGTTGGGCAGTGTTATGGGTGCATTGGGCGGTTATTGTCTGCATAAACTCAGTTTACGCGATTGGTTGGCGCAAAGATTATCATCGCTGTGGCCATTAAGAAATTTTAAATCAGAAACTTTAAGGTCAGTGAAATAACATGAATTACTGTGAATTTGCACATGCTTTGCCGCCGGATACCGACAATCCCAATAAACATTATCACGATGATTGCTATGGTTTTCCCGTTGATGACGATAACGCCTTATTTGAGCGGCTGGTGCTGGAAATCAATCAGGCGGGATTGAGTTGGACATTAATGCTGAAAAAACAAGCGGCGTTTCAGGCAGCCTATGCGGGTTTCAATATTGCACAGGTGGCAGCGTTTAACGACACCGAAAAACAGAGGTTACTCAACGACGCAGGCATCGTGCGCAACCGTTTAAAAATCAGTGCTGCCATATACAATGCCCAACAAATCATGCTGTTGCAGCAACAGCACGGTTCATTTAAAAACTGGCTCGACACCCACCATCCGCAGCTGTTAGCCGCGTGGATAAAATTATTCAAGCAGCATTTTCGTTTTGTCGGCGGTGAAATTGTGAACGAGTTTTTAATGAGTACCGGCTACTTGAAAGGGGCACATAACGAAGCGTGCCCAACCTACGCCAAAGTCTTGGCGGCACAGCCTGCGTGGGCAGCGAATACGGATTAAAATAGCGGCTGCCAAAAATGGTTGTGCTGTTTCTCGCAGCCAGTAAGGCTACCTGAAATTTAAATTTGAAATCAAACCATACCAAGCCATAACAGTGTTTTCTCCTTTCATCATACAGCTATAGCTGGAGCACTATGTTTTTAAAAACGCTATAAGTACTGACAAATATTTTGAGTAAAAGCCGTATTTATGTCCCAAAAAATAGTTGTTCAAGCACATATGAACATGAAATAATGTAAAGAGTCGTTTAATATTTTTTGGAATGATTTATTCATTTGAAGTAGATTTTGAGGGATTTCTTGCTGATGAGAGTCCGCACCTACGATTCTAAAATAAGGACAAAAATAAGGACGAACAGCAAAAAAAGTGTTAAAATATGCCAAAAAAATAGTTTTAATAGATTAAAAAGCTTTATAAAGCAATTAAATTACCCAGATGCTGTATGTTTTTATTTTCACCACGTAGCCGTTTACTGCTATTTATTACATTATTGTTATCTATGCCCGTTTGGGCAGCTGGTGATGCGGAGTTGATTCGGCAACAACAGCGTGAACAGCAATGGCAAAGTCAACATTTGCCCGAAATTGACGTTTATTTAGACGATCTTGATACACCTGTCACATCAAGCACTTTGCCGCTGCACGAAAGTCCATGTGCCGTTATTCGGCAGATTCAAGTAAGCGGTGTTGATGTTGATTTTTTTCGTTTGCTTTTGCCCAAACTCATCAAACAAACGGGTTTTCAGCCCGAAATGTGTTTGGGAGGCAAGGGTATTCAAATTTTGCAAACCGCCGCTCAAAATTTGCTGATTGAAGCAGGCTTTGTTACCTCGCAAGCGGTTATTGCACCGCAAGATTTGGCTTCAGGCAGCCTAACCATTGAGATACAAGCAGGTTATTTGGCGAAGATTGATTTTCCCGGTAACAGCCGCTTTAATCCTTTAGCCAAGCCGTTTCCGAGTCAATCAGGAGCGATTTTGAATTTACGCGATGTTGAGCAAGGTTTAGAGAATTTGCGTCGTTTGCCAACCGTATCTGCCGACCTTAATATCCAAGCCGCCGAACAAGAAAATGCCAGTGATATTGTGGTCAATTGGCAGCAGGATTTTCCGTTGCGTCTGCAAATAGGCGCAGACGATTCAGGCAGCCGCACCACTGGCAAATATCAAGGCAATGCTACACTGTTTTGGGATAATCCCTTGCATTTAAGCGACCTGCTTTATGTGTCTTACAACCATGATTTGGGGCACAAATCCAGTTATACCGATAGCGAAGGCATAAAAACACAAAGCGGCACACGCGGACACAGCCTGCATTACTCGCTGCCATTCGGTTATTGGTTACTGAGTTTTAATTACAGCCGTTATCGCTACCACGAAGCCACCGAAGGTTATACCCTCAACTACGACTACAACGGTAGCAGCAGCAATATCGGCATCGCCCTTGCTCGGGTGCTGTCGCGCAGTTCATCATATAAAACCACTGCTGCCGTGAAACTGTGGCAGCAGCGCACAAAAAAATACTTAGACGATATCGAAATTGAAGTACAGCGGCGGCAAACGGCCGGCTGGGCAATTGATTTGAACCACAGAATGCAATGGAGGCAATGGAACATGAGTGGCGGCGTTGCATTCAAACGCGGCACAGGCATGGCAAACAGCCAAAAAGCTCCAGAAGAATACAACGATGATAATGATGTTATCAGCGGTACATCGCGCATGAAGATTATTAACGCACATTTGTATCTGTCTGCACCGTTTAACATCGGCACACAGCGTTTTTCTTTTGACAGCAGCTGGCAGGCTCAATGGAATAAAACCCCGCTCACTCCGCCTGATAAATTTTCTATTGGCGGCCGTTATACCGTGCGCGGTTTTAACGGCGACAACAGTTTAATAGGCGAGCGCGGCTGGTTTGTTCAAAACAACCTCAACCAATATTTTTTGCCGACACATCAACTGTATTTGGGATTGGATTTTGGGCATGTAGCAGGCATCAGTGCTCAGCACAGGCCAAGCCAACAACTTACCGGTGCCGTATTGGGAATTAAAGGCACGCATAAACTGGGCGGCATCTTCAGCTACGACCTATTTGCAGGCAAGCCCTTAAGCCAGCCCAAGAATTTTCAAGTAGCCAAAAGCAGCTATGGATTCAGCGTGAATTATGAATTTTGAAATATCGGAGTAAATCCAATTGACATAAAAAACAGCAAAAGCAACTTTTAATAAAAATACTTCTAATGATTACTGACAGAAAAGGAAAAACATGTTCCCGAAATCCGCCCCCTCTCTCCGCGCACAACTTTCAGCAGGCTCCCCCGTATTATCCGCACTGTTTATATTACTGTGTGCCATAGGCAATGCCACCGCCCAAGTCATCGCCGACAAATCCGCCCCCGTCAACAACCGCCCAACCATATTAAAAACCCAAAACGGCGCACCTTTAGTCAATATCCAAACCCCGAATAACAAAGGTTTAAGCCACAATCGTTATACCGAATTCAATAT
>NZ_JQKE01000044.1 GCF_000745895.1 Stenoxybacter acetivorans DSM 19021
CAATGGTTTTACCGCCGGCACCGCGCCCGCGCTTACCGCGCCCGCGCTTACCGCGCACCCGCTTGGCACCGAAGTAACTTTCATCGGCTTCCAATTCCCCGTTGAAAGGCGTATTTTGCAAACAATACGTGAAAATTCGCAACCTAATCTTTGTGTATATTCGATTGATTGACTGACGACTGATTCCGGTTAATTTTGCGGTTTGAGAGGCAGTTAAATCAAGCGAAAAACACTTGATAATTTGCCGCATTTTTGCATCAGAAAGTGACGAACTTTTTTGGTACTTGCAAACCATTGCCATGACTCCTTTTCAGACATTTTAATGCCTTGTTTGGTTGTCATGTCCCTTCTGAAAATCTTGTGTTTTTGAAAACTTTATGGAGTTAAAGCGGCGGTTTTTAACTTGAGGGCAGGTACTGTACAAGCAAAATATCAAACCGGCACATGTTTAAGCTAAGTTTAAGTGCCTTTGCAAACAGCGCGGTAATTCCGTGTTTGCAGACGAACGGGCAGGGTATTGCCATATTCGGCAATGCCCTGCAATAGTGAGATTATTGTTTGTGTGAAAATGAAACTGGATTTATCAGGTATCAAGATATTTTTCTATCGTTGCGCACCGTAGTTGGGTTGTAATAAAGCACAAGGTACAGCGGTTTTGCGGCGGCGTCCGGGAATCGGGCGGCAAGCGGCGGCGATGTTGGATTCTGCATCGGTTTCTATTTTTGCTGTTTCGCGATTGGTTTCGCGCGGTATCCGTTTATTTGGGCTGCCTGAAATACTTGATGCCGTTGTGTGGCGGCGGGTTTCTTTCACATCATCAACGGAATTATTGCCGCTTTGCATTTCGTCCCACCAACGCGGCTCAAAACCTTCGATGCGTTCCACCTGCAAATCTTGCTGAATCAACTTTTTAATGGATTCGAACA
Source organism: Stenoxybacter acetivorans DSM 19021 (assembly GCF_000745895.1). GTDB lineage: Bacteria > Pseudomonadota > Gammaproteobacteria > Burkholderiales > Neisseriaceae > Stenoxybacter > Stenoxybacter acetivorans. Next base: position 927 of record NZ_JQKE01000044.1, read on the forward strand.
TCATGTATTCACCTGCGTCCATCAGTGAAATCGCAATGCCTTGTGCACCGGCGCGTCCGGTTCTGCCAATGCGGTGAATATAATCTTCGGGATTAACGGGCAGCTCATAGTTAATCACAAATGGTAATTCGGCAATATCCAAGCCGCGTGCCGCCACATCGGTAGCAACCAAAACGCGTAAACTGCCGTCTTTAAATTGTGATAAAGTTTCCAAACGGTTTTGCTGTGATTTGTCGCCGTGCAGGGCTTGTGCACTGATGCCGCGCCGATTTAATTCTCGATTGAGCTGATCCACGCTTTGTTTGGTGGTGCAAAATACAATCACTTGGCTGATGCCCAATTCGAGAATCAGCTGTTCCAGCAGAGCGCGTTTTCGGCCGCCGTCAATGGCGATAATGTGTTGTTCTACATTTGCCGCTGTGGTGTTTTGTGCTTCCACACTGACTTCTTCCGGCTCTTTCATGAAGTCTTGTGCCAAACGGCGAATCGCAGGTGCAAAAGTGGCAGAAAACAGCAGGGTTTGGCGTTTGTGCGGCAGCATTTGCATGATGCGGCGAATTTCGTCAATAAAACCCATATCCAACATGCGGTCGGCTTCGTCCAGCACAACGATTTCTACTTTATCTAAACGAATATTTTTTTGTTGTACGTGATCCAGCAGCCGCCCCACGGTTGCCACCACAATTTCACAACCGGCGCGCAAGGCTTGTTTTTGTGGATCCATATTCATGCCGCCAAATAACACAGCATGCCGCAAATTCAGGTTTTTCAAATAAGTTCTGGTGTTTTGGTCGATTTGGTCTGCCAATTCGCGCGTGGGTGTCAGCACCAGCATACGCACAGGGTGCATGGCGGGGGAGGTGCTGGTGGTGGCGTAGCGTTTAAGCCGTTCCAAGCTCGGCAGCATGAAGGCCGCGGTTTTACCGGTGCCGGTTTGGGCTGCCGCCAACAAATCGTGCCCTGCCAAGGCTTTAGGAATGGCAGCGGCTTGAATCGGCGTGGGTTTTTGATAGCCTTGCTCGGTGAGCGCATCAACAATTTCGGGCGATAAGCCCAGTTCGGAAAAGGTGGTCATGGTGGTTTCTTAATAATATTGTTTTAAAAAATGGTTTTCAGGCAGCCTGAATATTTAATCATGCGGTAAGCCAAGCCATTTCAAGGGGATATAGCTGTACTATTATTTTTTCAAAAAGAAAACATAGCCTATTCAGCAGATTTCAGATAATTAGCCGTAATTTTTCTGGCTAGTCGTTTTGAAAAATTTAATAGTTCAGCTATAACATTAAATAGATAATGACAGTTCATGTTGTGAATATAGTCTAATGTGTCTTGATAACGCGGATTTTTGTACCAGTCGTTCAGCACGTAAACATATTCTACTTTCCAATTGAGCTGATGTACCAATTTACTGTATTGCTTTCTTTTAAAATCACAGGTTTGTCGTTTTTCATCAACAGAGCCTAACACTTTTTGAAATTTAATTTCAATGATAAGCAGTGTGTCGCGCACAATCACAAACAAGCCATTATTGTGCTCTAAGCGTTTGGAAGTATGTGAATCTCTTTGGGTTATATTCCCTGCCGCTTTGCGGCGTACCATTCAAAAATGAGTACATACCTACAGCCGCTATGTACAAAGGCAGGGATTAGGAGAATATAAAAAATTTTATAATGATTTGCAACTGAAATTATTTCAGCGGACACCTCGCCGCTTTGCAGCGAGGTTATCCATTGTACACTTTGAGTAAATGAAAAATAGGGTTTCAGGCAGCCTGTTATTACATCGCCGCCAATACAGCATCGCCCATGCCGCTGCACGACACCAAACGGCAGCCGTCTTCAAAAATATCACCGGTGCGATAACCTTGTGCCAATACAGTGCTGATGGCGGTTTCTACACGATGGGCAGCGGCTTCGTTGTTGAGGCTGTAGCGCAGCAGCATCACCAGCGACAAAATGGTTGCCAGCGGATTGGCTTTATTTTGTCCTGCAATATCGGGCGCAGATCCGTGAGAAGGCTCATACAAACCTTTGCCTGTTTCATTCAGCGAGGCAGAGGGTAGCATGCCGATTGAACCCGTGAGCATCGATGCTTGGTCGGACAAAATATCGCCGAAGATATTGCCGGTTACCACAACGTCAAACTGTTTGGGCGCACGCACCAATTGCATGGCGGCGTTGTCAACATACATGTGGGTGAGGGCAACATCGGGATAATCGGCAGACAATTCAGTCATCATCTGTTTCCACAATTCAGTGGTTTCCAAGACATTGGCTTTATCTACGGAACACAATTTTTTGCCGCGTTTTTGGGCGGCTTCAAAGGCGATTTTACCAATGCGGCGAATTTCCGATTCGCTGTAGCGCATGGTATTCACCCCTTCGCGCTCGCCTTGGGCATTGGTGTGAATGCCGCGCGGTTCACCAAAATAAATATCACCGGTGAGTTCGCGCACAATCAAAATATCCAAGCCTGCCACCACTTCGGGTTTCAGCGAAGAGGCATTTGCCAGCTCCGGGTACAACACCGCCGGACGTAAATTGGCAAATAAATTCAAATCTTTGCGGATTGCCAGCAAACCGCGTTCGGGGCGTAATGGACGGTCAAGGGTATCGTATTTCGGACCACCCACTGCGCCGAGCAATACCGCATCAGCCGCACGGCACAGGTTTTGGGTAAATTCAGGGTAGGGTGCGCCGTATTCATCATAGGCGGCACCGCCCAAGGGGGCGTATTGGTAGTCGGCATCTAAACCGTCGGCGATTAATTTGTCTAAAATACGTATGGCTTGGGCGATGATTTCGGGACCAATGCCGTCGCCGGGTAAAATGGCTAGGTGGTGAGTCATGAAAGAGTCCTTATTTGGTTACAACGTTAATTATTTTCTATTTTCCAGTGTGTTTGGAAATGAGGCAATACATTATTTTGTTTAAATAATTCTTTTAGAATTTGTATAATTTCTTCTTTGGGTTGGCTATTATGATCAGCTACTGAATCAAGAATTGCGTGTTGATTAACATCAAATAATTTCTTGGCAATAGTGTTATTATTATAAAATTCATCACTACTAATGCCATTAAATTTTAAGTAAGAACCCATGTTCAAAAAAATTCTTAATAAAATCATATGATGTCAAAAAACGACTCAATCATCGCCCATTGGCTATCTGTCAAATCACTCGGGTACATAAAGGATTACCTACTATCTTAATTTATCTGCTAATTATACGCCATATGATTTTATTAAGAATTTTTTGAATATTGGTTCTTAAACATTATTGAACATAGGTTCTAAGTCTCACAAATTCTTCTGCATGGATTCAGCATTAAATCTGACTTATTTTGTTCATAAAGAAACTGTAATTCATGCCAAAGCAATTCATAGTTGGTTTTAAAATCTTCTGTTTTATTTTCTAATTTTTTTATTATTGTTTGTTTTCCATTTGATAATAAATGGTATATATCATTTCTTTTGTAAAAATCATCATTTCAGATAGGATAGGGGCGAACATTCAAGTAGAAATGGCAATTATGCGTCAGTAAAATAAATTTATCATTGGCTTTTTTATTTTTATAACAATTACTAATTTCACCAATCATTAAATACTGCATGGTGTCATCATTGCTGGTCATTGGGTCATCTAATATAATGATTTTCGGTTTGGGAGTATTATTTTTATCATCAATACTTTCTAATGAAAACAAAAAGTAAAGCAAAGCGATAATATTTTTCTCACCTTTGCTTAGTTCGGTTATTTTTCTGATTTCACCGTTGTACCCTCTGATTTGGTATTGCCCTTTTTGATATTCTTGATTGTCTGCAATCAGCTCTAAAGAAAAAGACTGAACGCCAGCTTTTTCCAAGCACTCATTGATTTTTTGAGCAATTTGATTTTCATCTTTGGTTTGCGCAATCAGTTTTATTTTTTCTTGTTGTTTGTCATCTAATTTCTTCCGTTCACTTTGTAATTTTTCTTCAGCATCATGTTTTTGCTTTTTAAGAAATTTTAGATGTTCATCTTCTTTATTATGGTTGAATTTGTTTAAAGCTTCATGAATAATATGATAACGCAAACTATTTTTGGCTTGTTCTTGTTCTTTTTTTAAATTTTCCGAAAAGTCGTTATTTTTATTAATTAATTCTTTAAGATCATTTTTTATTTGGGAAAAATTTTGTGGAGCATCAATTTCTAACTCGGACATTACGCTGAATAAATTATTTTTCTTACTTTCTAAGGTAGTTTTCAGGTAGCCTAAAAATTCTTTGTATTCCGCTTGCTTTGATTTAAGTTGTAAATTTATCTTTGTTATTGGTTGAGAAAAATGCAGATAGAATTGATTGGCATTAATTTCTAATATGCTGCTGATATTAGTTAGTTGCTTGCTGATTTTTTCAATTTCACCATTAATCTTATTTTCTAAATTTTTGACCTCATTATTAAAATAACTGCCCAGTCGTTGCCACCGTTCTTCGCTGATTTCATTGCCGCAAAATGCGCATTTTTCGCCGCTTTATGTTCATGGGCTTCCATACCCTGTTTGGCAAAATTTTGCTTTTTAGGGTTATTCGCCAACTCGTCAATTTTTTTCAGTGGCGATACAGCAGATTGTAAAATTTCATTTACTGTTTTCAAAAAATCAGGTAAATTTATATCAGGAAAAGGAGTTATTTCAATTTTTTTCTCTTCCGACTTTATGGTTTCTTCATGTTGGCGGATTTCATCATTTGAAAGCAATTTTGCTTGCGCTATCTCATTTTTAAAAGCGTTTTTATCATAAGAAGTTTTGGCAATTTGTGGATTTGTTTGATTTTTAATACCTTTGGCAGAAGTTTGGTAAAAATTTTCTATTTTTTCGTATTGCTCGTTATATTCCTGAGTTGCATTTTCTGATTTTCTGAAAAGGTTATCGTTTCTGTCTTCTGATTTTTCTGTTTCTTTTTTGATTTCAGTAATTTCATTATCGATTTTTTCAATTTTTTCTTGTATCTTTGCATTTTCTTTGCCTAAGGCAATGGCATTTAATTTGTCGTTTTCAGCAATACCACTAAAATCTTTGAAAATTCGGACATCATATTTGTCCGAAAATTGTTCTTTAATACAATCTGTAATGGTGGTTTTTCCTGTGCCATTTTTACCGAAAATAAAACCAACAGAAGAACCAATTGAGAGATTTTTATCACTAAATCTCTCGGGGAATTTTGATAAGTCAATGGATAAGTCATTCATAATCACTCCCTACTCAACAGAGACGGATAATTATCCGTCTCTGTATTCAGGCTGCCTGAAAAATATTTTTAACTAAGCAATCACACCAGCCCGCTCAATCTCGCCGCATCTTGAGCAATCATCAATTCCTCATTGGTGGGAATCACTGCCGCGACAACGGGTTTATCTGCCAAGCTGATGATGCCGGCTTTGCCGCCGACAGTGGCTTGGTTTGCCGCCGCATCTTCATATAAACCCAAAACTGCCAAGTGTTTTAATACGCGATGACGCATACCCACCGAGTTTTCACCGATACCGCCAGTGAATACCAGCGCGTCCAAGCGGCCACACGCCACAGTCATGGCACCGATGTATTTGGCTAAACGATAGGCAAACACCTCCAAAGCCAAAGTTGCGCCGGCATGGCCTTCTTTGGCAGCGGCTTCCAGTGTGCGGCAATCGTTGGACAAACCCGACAAGCCCAGCAACCCGCTTTGGCGGTTGAGCATATTGGTGGTTTGTTCCACACTCATGGCAAAATTCTCAGACAAGAATGAAAACAAGCTGGGATCAATATCGCCGCTGCGCGTACCCATCACCAAGCCTTCCAGTGGGGTTAAGCCCATGCTGGTGTCTTGTGATTTACCGTTTAATACCGCGCTGATGGACGCACCATTGCCCAGATGCGCAATCACCAAAGCCAGCCGGTTGCTGTCGCGGTTTAATACGCGCCCTGCTTCTTGGGCGACATAGCGATAACTTGTGCCGTGAAAACCGTAGCGGCGGACACCGTGTTTTTCGTAGTATTCTGCGGGAATGGCATAGCGGTAAGCATGAGACGGCATGGTTTGGTGAAATGCGGTATCAAACACAGCCACGTGTTTGAGTTCAGGAAAAGCGTGTTGGGCTGCCTGAATACCCAAAATATTGGCGGGATTGTGTAAAGGAGCCAATCCCACGCAGGCATCCAGCTCTTTCATTATTGCAGGTGTAATCACGGCAGATTCGGCAAATTTTTCACCGCCGTGCACCACGCGATGCCCAACGGCTTTCACGTAATCATACAAGCCATAGGCTTTTAATTCCGCCATCAATACCGCTACCGCTTCTTCGTGGTCACGCGTTTGTTGTAAATGGGTTTGATGCACTTCATGCGCGGTTTGGTAATCAATCGTATCTTCTTCTGTGCCATGCCAAGAACGGCGTGCCGCAATGTCTTTTTTGATGGTAATCACCGCGTCTTCATTGCCCAGCTTTTCTGCCAAGCAGCTTAACAGCAAATCTCCGTTTTTTGTATTTAATACCGCGCCCTTGAGCGAGGAACTGCCGCAATTGAGTATCAACACCAATGACTGTTTAACCATTTACTGCCTCTCTTTCTGCTTTGATATGTTATCAGTAGTAACTGAATATTGTTTAAGGAACTGTTGAATTCTATCACAACATGAAACAGCATCAAGTTTGCACATCAGCTGTTTTGATTGGGTTTTTGACGGCAGCTTATTTTTCAACGCATGGCGGTGTTTTTATTTACCGTATGCCTTATACAGAAAAATCATTGTCAGAAGAATATTTCTGCTTTTCAAGGTAAACAAGATGCCGCCGCGTTGTTTCAGGCTACCTGAAGTCAAAAGCTGCGGTGAAGTCAGTTACAGCAGACAGACGCTGTATTTTTTTAAAAGAAATTGATTTTTAAATATGGAAATCAAGCAGAAATCACTAATATTTGTCATTGCGATCAGTGCGTGGTTACCCTACTGTTACCACGCTGTGTATTTTAAAATCTGGATTACCACTTCGCGTCGCTCCTCGCAATGACGGTAGTAGTATGTATTATTGCCCACAGTTTTTAAATCCATATTATCAATTTTTTCCCAAAAGCTCCCCCAAATATTCCGCTACTGCCTGCGCAAAAATAGGTGGGACGGCATTGCCGACTTGTTGATATTGGGCATCTTTTTTGCCGCAGAATACGAAGCTGTCGGGAAAGGTTTGTAGGCGGGCAGCTTCACGGATGCTGATGGCGCGATGGTGTTGTGGGTGTATCCACATGGATTTGCGTACGTTTACCACGGTACCGCAAGGCTTGCTGCGGTCTAGGCGCAAGTAAATGGTGTTTTGAGTACGTTCGGGCTGGGCGTAGGTACTTTTTAATTCGTTTGCTAAATTGTGGAAATTATCCCCTTGTTTAATGGCGGCAAAACGTTGTAAGGCAACTTCGCGGCTGGCGGTGATGACGTGGTTGTATAAATAATCGCTGTCGCGCAGGATTTGGGCTAAGGAGCTGAGTTTTTGAGTGGGTTTGTTCAAAGCCATGCCCTGATTGCCTGTGGCACAATCGGTTGTGGGCGTGATGTTGGCAATATCATCAATGGCATCGCCAACCGTGCGGTAATTGGCTTCGTTAAACAACCCTTTGGGTAGCTCAAGCTGTGCGGCGGCGGTATGGTTTGTTTTGATGCCCAATATCAGTAAGCGGTTTCGCTTTTGCGGCGTGCCAAAATCAGCAGTTGCCAAAATACCATGGCGCACCTGATAGCCCATAAATTCCAAGTACTTTAAGGTGTAATCAGCAACAGTAACATAGGAAACATTTACCGATAAATAACTGTCGTTACAATGCAAATTACTGGTAACAATTTGATGTGTCTGCAATTCTTTCCACTGTAGGAAACAACGTTGAATTAATACAGCGGCTTTGAAAGTTGGGGCGAGATGCCACCCTTTCGCACCTGCCAAATAGTCGCGTAAAGCTACAGCCATTTTGTGGTAGCTTTGCCAAACGGAATCGGTATCCGGAAATGCCCAAAAGCGTTCAACAATGCCAATGAGTTGATGTTGATATTTGTGCAGGGCTTTGGCTAATTTTTGTGGGTGATTTAGTTGGTGGTAGATAATGTTTAAAACGGAATACTCATTATCTTGCCAAAAATATTGTTGTAATTTTTCGGGTTCATTCAGTATCTTGATAATATCGTTACAAAAATAATTACGCTCCAATAAATGAATGTTGGTAGTATGAATTTTAATGCCGAATGACTCGATCTCGTTGAAATCGAGTTCGGACAAATAAAAGCGATGTTTGGGCGACAAAAATGCCGCCACGTTTTCCATTACCAAGGCAGTAGGTTGCAAATATGCAATTGATTGGATAAATTTCTTAACTAAATTGTTGTTTTGGTTGATAAGCTGACTGCGCTGACGATTGGCATTGGAAAAACCTTGGCACGGTGGGCCGCCAATAACCACATCGATTTTACCCAATCGCTGTTTCATCTCCTCCGTGAATAATTCGTCCACATCACCATACACCGCTACATTCGGATGATTGCACTGATAAGTGGCGCGGGCATCAGCATTGTTTTCAAAGGCTGCCTGAAAACGGAAATAGCCGCTTTGGAGGAAACCATGGCTTAAGCCACCGGCACCGGCAAATAAATCCACTGCTGTATAAATTTTGCTCACCAGTCAATACCTTCATCGATTAAACGTTGGCGCAATGACAGCAATTGTTTGGCTTGCCGGTCATTGGGTAATTTATGAGGGATTTGGCAGGCAATTCGCAATGCGCTTTCTTCGCTGGGTGAATCAATCAAATGATGTTGTTGGGCTACCTTAAAAATACGTAACCATTCTTCCGCCTTGGTATTTAACACATCGGTTTGGGCATCAACTTTAATATCCAATTGGCGTTCTTTGTTGGCTTCTTTCGCCAGCTGCTTGTATGCGATTTCAGAAATCAAACACTCCGTCATAGCAGACGGCAAAGTGTAATCAATGGCTTGCACTTGTTGCCAACAGGCTTCACGCTTACACCACTGGGTTACATTTTCCACCGCTCGATTGGGGTCGGTTAATTTTTGGTACACGTGGTATGCCAGTTCTTTTACAGCATAACGAATGTGTTCGGAAAGGCGTTGTTCACGCCAAATTCGCTCCAAATCCAAATTAGATGCAGGAAATTGTTGTTGTAGCAAATGATGAAACAAAGCAATGGTATAGGTAACAATATTGGCGCGATAACCACTTTGATACCACGGCAGATGTGGAATGCGTGCCTCCAAATACTGAAACAACAAACACAATGCCACACTCTCTTTAAAATATTGCCCACCAAAACGTACCCCGTCTTCGCCCCATTCTTTTCCAATGGTGTCGGCAAAGGCATTGAAATTGGTTTGTGCTCCTTTACTGACAATGTGCGGTAAACCGCCCCAAGAATTGCGTATTTTTGCCAAATCAGTTTTGGTAATCAATTGATTTTTTGGGTTTTCCAACAAGAATTTTTTCTTTTCCGTTGCAGTCATACGCATTTGCTTTTGTAAATACTGTCCGCGGGCGCGTTCGTAAAACCAATGGGTGTCGTATTGCTGCCCGTTCTTGCCGTGTGCCAACAAGCGCTGCGAATACTTTTCCATCGCCATATGAAACGGGTGGGCGGCGAAGAAGTCGGCATCACTCACCTTATTTTGGCTGTTGGACGAACGTGAGATGTTTTGCACCCATTCATTGGCAGCTTCATCGTTCAAGCGGCTATTAATCACCGTTAACTTCATCGGCACAAATATTTGACTTAAATCAGCCTTGTCTTTGTAACGCGCATTCGACAAAGAAGCAGTGGTTTGTCCGCCATTGATGATTTGAAAATCGGTGGCACGCACCAAATGATTGCGCTCGTCGTTTAAGTTGATTGACATTGCCGTGGCAGAAATGCCGTTATTGTAGGCAAAAAACTTGCGTGGCTCTTTTAAAATGGTTTGGCGGATTTTCTTATTCACCGCTACCTTTGTGGATAAAAATGAACGCACATTGCCTTCCAATAAGGCACTGCCGTGTTGGTCGTAAATATCTGCCAATACGGTGGCGGGAATCACGCACAAATAGCTTTGAATGTTGTCGGTATCCGCTTCACTGGCTTGTAAGCATGGGATACCACCCGCGCAATGGGCGGCGAAATCAATTTCCAAGGCTTCATCATCGCGCTTGCTCACCAAACCAAACAAACGCTCAATGTCCCACACATGACAAGCTGTCGGTTTGCCGTCTATTTCTGGTGTTTCCAAGGTTTTAAAGGTTTTACTGATGTTGGCATTGCTGATGATGTAGAGCCGATATTGGCGAATATCATCGCGTTTTTGGCGCAACCAATCCAGCAAATCAGCAGCGGGCAAACTGATGTCCACCTGAATGGCATTGTCCAATGCTTCTTCAACAAAATAACGCAAACGGGTTTGCAGATTATCGGCATCGGTACGCGTCAAAGTACGTTCGGTATCTAAATCGTAGTCGGCAATCAACAGACTCATGCTTTGGTCGAGTTCATCGTAGGCATAACCGTCCACCCGCAATTTGCGGTTGCGTTGTCCTATCCCTTCATAAAATGCGGCTTCTGCTTCACGCAGGTAATCATATTCTTGCCAATAATTCATAAATGATTGCACCATCGCCGCCGTGCTACCTATGCCGTCGGCTTGTGCTGTGGTTTTGGTTTCGTTTAAGAAATCTTGTTTAAATTCATCAATTGTCATCGCTAACTCCTTGTTGATTCCTGTAACCAGTCTTGTAAAGCAGCAATCGCCAACTCATAGCGCAAGCCCACAACCGCCGTTGGTAAAACGGCGGTATTGATGCGTGGGAAATGTTCATCAACAGCATACACTTGCGTGTTTTGCCACTGATATTTCTGCTCGTCATAATCGGCAAGATTCAGGTAGCCATAATTGAATAATTTCTGCTCAAAGGCGTTGAATGCATCCATATCTTTTGCTAACACCTTTTCCAAACGCTGCACCAATTCATTTAAGGAATAAGTATTTACCTGTTTGGGCGCGGCTTTGTCTATGCGTTGCACCACCAATCGTCCCGCTCCCGCCGCCGACAATTGTGCCAATGAGCTAATCATTACTGTATCTGCTACCGAAGCAATACTTTTGATTTCGTACCAAATATCGGCATAGATAAAATCCTGCGGTGCATCTTCAATCCCTACCCAGCCTTGCACTGTTGCCAATAAGCCATCGCGCTGGTTTAATTGCTGTTCCAAAAACAGTAATTCACCAAATAAACCTTTTTGGTTTTGCGCATTCAGCAACCCACCTCGCTTGGTTTGCAATAAACGACTCCATTGCTTATAGCGTTGGCGCAAACGCTCAATGGCGTCAGTTTCATCAAGAGCATCGGTGGTATGTTGAATAATATCGGCACAAAAAGCGGCAAAGACGCTGTTTTGAGCCGATTGTGATAATTCAAAATTAAGCGCGTATTCGCCGTTTTCACGCAAGCCACACCGCACATCAATGGCTTGCGATGATTTCAAATTGTGAATGGCGGTTTTGCCGATCCACAGTAATACTCGCCGTCCTTGTGTTTGCCCGATATGCCAGTGCCAAGCCGATTTTTCCTGTATCAACACAAAAGCCTCAGATTTGATGGTCTGCCATTTCGCTTCCAACTCCGCCGCGTTGAGTTTCATTTCAGACCCTCTCCATCGTCCTCGTAGGCTTCATCGTCTGCATACAAACCTTTAAGCGCGGTCGAGTTTAGGACATAAACGGCGGTTTCTTCGGCTTTGCCGTTGTCGGGCAAGCCGACGCCAATGGCAAACAGGTGATCGGGAACGGCACAACCTGCCTCAATTTGGCTTTTGAGATGCCTGTTTTTATCCACTTCATCACGATTAACGGCAATCACATAAATCACCAAAATCGGCGGGCGTTGTACGCGTAGATACGCATTGTCGGGTACGGATTTAGCTTCGGTTTTTTGTTGTTTGAATTCGGTTTCGGCAGTATTAATCTCTTCTGGTGATAAACCGATTTTCATTGCTCCCATACTTCCTACCCGTTTTTTACTGCCGCTGATGCTGATTTGTTCCGCAGTGGCGTGAATGGCGCGTTTGATCGGCTTAATGCTTAAAGTTTCCGAGCCGTACGCCAATGAGTACGGTGTTTCGGCACTGCCCTCGGCAAGAAACACGTCCCACGCACTTAAATCGTCTTTATCGTGAATAAAATCGGCAATGGCATTGCCCTGATAACCCAATTGCCAAGGATGGCATTGAAAATCGCGCAACAAGGTTTCGACATCGTCCACGCCAATACCACGCCAAAAATAATGTGTACCCTTGATGTCCGTCAGCCGTGTTCCGTTTTCAGATAGCCTATTGATAAATTGTTCGCATACTTTTTTATTGTTCGCCAAATCGTTTGGACGCAAGGTAGCGGTTTCCAATAAACGTCCGCTGATGTGCACGGGTAGTTTCACGGATTCAGCACTGCGCATTTTGTTGCGGGCGGTAACGATTAGCGAAGCCGGATCTTGGCGTACCCGCAAGCCGAATTCCATCGGTGTTTGTTTTGCGGCTTGCATTCGCTGAATGTCATTGTACAATTCCGCCGTGGCTTCGGTGATGTAGCCATACCAATCCATGGCTTCTTCACTGAGCCAGAGTTTGCACAAATCGGCATAATTCGGGCGATAGCCGAACCACCTGCCCATTTGCAACAAGGTGTCATACATGTTTGAGCGGCGATAAAAATAGCTGACCACCAAGCCTTCTAAGGTTAAGCCGCGCGACAAGCTGTTGCCACCCACTGCTACCACCCGCAAACCTGTTTCTTGATGATTGGCATAATCCAAACCGTTGCCATTTTGATTGACGGTGCGCATTTCAATCGGCGCGGCGGCGGTGTGCAAGTGTTGGGTTAAAAACGTTTGCCACACCATGCCCGCTTTGCTTGCCAAGTTGTATTTGTCCCACACGGCTTTCAGGTAGCCTATGCTGGTGCGTTCTGCTTCAGGTGAGTTGGCATACAGGCGCAAATCACGCTGAACATCGTCCAACCACTTTTTCACCAAGCCGCCTACTTGATTTTGAACATCGGTGAAGCGGCTGATATGTACCATCATTGAGCGGTGTTCATGGTTGTCACCGCGAACATCACGAATACCGTTGCTTAACACGAAATACGCCAAGGCTTCTTGCAAACTGGGCGGCAATTTTTGAATCGTATCGCCTTTTTTATGCCCGTAATCTAAACCACAATCTTCCATTTCATCGGCATAAATCGATTCCAATATGGTTTCATGCGTTGCTTTTTCACCGAAAATATTCGTTGCACCGATGTAGTGGCGCGGGGCGGACAAAGTATAAATAAAATCTTTGGGAAACAAATCATCGCCATGTTGTTCATCACTGTTACCGGGATTGATGAAAATATTGGCGTAAGGCGTGGCAGTAATGCCCAGATAAACCGATTGATGAAACAGCTTTAATAATTGGCGAATGGCTTGATTGATGGCGGTGGGGTTTTGATCGGTATCTTTAGTATTGACCGAGGCATTGTCGGCTTCGTCATCGATTAAGAGTAAAGGTAAACGAATGTATTTGCCTTGTTGAATGGAATTTTTTAACCACTTAATCAGTGAATTGAGGACGCTTTTATTTTTCTTAACAACGAATAAGGCGGGGGAGTTTAGGGAATGCAAAGACAAACGGACTTGGCGTACCACATTGACGTTAAAGTCTTTGCTGACCGAAGTGAATGCAGTAATGGCTGGCTGTTTGTTATAGCTGTTGTATCGTCCCACGCCCACCGGATTATTTTTGATTCCTTGTTTTTGGTCTAAAAAATGATCGCTGAGATTGCCGGCGAATTCTTTGTCTAAACGTTCTTGTGTTTGCACACGCAGGTTTTCCATCATGCCTGCCAACACAATAATTACTTTATAGCCGACATCGGCGGCTTTATTACAAATGGCGGTGTAATTAGAGGTTTTGCCCGATTGGACATCGCCCAGCACCAAACCGCGGCGTTGAAACGGTTCTGTCGATTGCGGATCGCCCAGTAAATCCACAATGTCGTCCGACACTTGGCTTAAACTGCCGATCATTTGATCATTCCAGTGTTTGTCTTGACTCAAATATTTTTGATAACGATGCCAAAAGAAAAAATCCAGCTCGGCACGGCGATTTGCCAACCACGGTTGATGCGGTTGTTGGTTATCAACAATCACACTGCCCGTGTCCATGCGCATACTGATTTGATGACGCAAGCGATTTTTAATGGCAATGAATTCATCATTGCTGACAGGGTAAAGATTTTGAAGAAGATGACGGAATTCATCAGCTTTTTGGGCAAATGTATTTTCGTCCAATTCTCCGTTTTTAGATAGGGTATCTAAGGAGGTAAACAAAAGATTTTCAAACATTTCAACAGGATTCATGGTAATACTATCCCCCATGCTATGATTGTTATGGTTTGTCTTGTACTGAATAATTCTGTTTCAGGCAACCTGTGTCATGGTTTGTACCTAGCCAATCAGCCGCCGATATTGCTCAATCAGTTTCGGGCAGCGGTTAAACGGCTCTGCCATCGCCAATTTATTCAGAAGTTCTGACTTTCGCCGATTATCGGAGCTTTGTCCAAGCAAGTTTTTTAAGATATTTTCAAGCATTTGCTCGTCAATATCTCGGTTTTGCCAAGTATTGCTTTCCTTATTTAAATCCACATGTAATTGTTGCAAGGGTAAATGGCTTTCAATCATGCTTAATAAGGCTTCCAGCGATAATGATAACTTGCCTGATTCACCAGCCCAAGCCGCCAACATTGGGTGTTGGCGATTAATTTGGTAATAAACGCCGCCCTCGCGCCCTTGTAAACGCTGCCACACCACCGTATTGTTGTCGCCGACGGCTTTTCTGCCGCGTATTGTCCAACTGCGTTCGCTGCATGCCGCCAGCTTTTCAATAATGCCTTGTAATTGTTCGCGCACCAATGCCGGCGGCATGGCGGTGGCTTTTTTGATGTCCAATGCCCACAAATGATCCAAATTATTGGGGATATCCACTTGAATTCGTACCAATTTCGATAATTCGGCTTTGCCTATCATTCGAAACCAAGTCGCCCAAATCACCAAGCGTTTGTGCCGATACACATAAAAACCTTGCCCTTGACGCAAACCCTCTTTACCGCCCAAGTTTTTTATTTCTGCCGCACTCAATTGCGACACATGCGGCAATAAAAACGGGCGAACCAGAATTTTGGCATCGTCAATCGCCAAAAATTCATCTGCCATCGGGCGTGCACTGCGTCTACGTAAAAGCGGATCAATTGCACTGAGTGCCATGCCGTTCATGCGCAATTTCAAAGTTTGCAGTTCGGCTTCGCCCTCAATATAGCGGTGAAACACCAAGCGCAAGTGTTCGCGCACATCGTCCATCGCCTTGCTGAATAAGCGTTGGCGGTCACCACCGCTTTCAACCAAACGATCCAAGTTTTGCCACAACACCAAAGTACCGCTGGTTAAATGCGATAATTTTGCCACATGCGGCAATTTTCCCCACTCGGTTGCGTCCAAAATCTGCAAAGCCCAATTACCTTGTGCCTGTACATAGTCCAAATCCCAGCGACACGCCGCTACCGAACCATGTTGCTTACTGATCACTGTCAGCTGCCGACACTGCGACAAAGATGCGGTTTTTAAACCTAGCCCAAACCGCCCCAAATCTGTTCCCTCACGACCTTCTTGCGGATTACGACTGCCATAGCGCATGGCATTTTTCAAATCCGCCAGACTCATGCCGTATCCGTTATCCAAAATCACCAAATAGGGTTCTGCCGACGGCACAAACAACACATCAACTTCATCAGCCGCTGCCGAAACACTGTTATCAATTACATCAGCCACCGCCATGGCGGCGGTGTAGCCAATGGCGCGGATGGACTCCATTAGCGGGGCGGCTAAGGGCGGCGAGATTTCGATCTGCATGATTGTGTGATAAGAGTGAGTTAATAAATAGGTTGCCTGAAAAAATTGTTTCAACTGAAGTGAAAATTCATTTCAGGGTGGACTATATCACTATAATACCGTTATTTCAGGCTGCCTGAAGTCTGCCGTATTTATTCCCACATATTCTCGCTGTGCTTTGCCCAAAACCGATAACTGCCGGATACCCATGCGGCATTGTGCGGCGATGCGGCGGTATTTGAAACGGGCGGCGGCAGCAAAATCACCGGCGGCGGGTTTTTGATTATTGCTCGGGGTAATGGTGGAGGCGAACGGGTTTTGGATGTGATTGAGCCGATAATACTCGCAGCGGTCAAGCTGAATCGCAGCGGCAGGAACGGTTTGATAAGCGTTTAATTCGTAGGCACGGCAAATGAATGCGTCTGCCAAGGCTATATTTTCATGAGCGGCTTTGTCCAATAATTTTTGCGCACCTTGCGGAAACAAGATATATGCCGCCGCGCCGGTGCGGTCTTGGTAGAGACGGCGCAAGGCAAAATCGGGATTAACGGCGGTGCTGTGTTTATCCAGCAGTTTTTTGCGTGCACGGGTTTCCAAGGTGATGTAGTCGGCATCGGTCAGACAAGCTGATAAATTTTCCAGCAACAGCGGAGTTTTTGCAGACAACAAGGCATCGTCTTCTAAAATCAGCATTGGGCGGTTTTCTTGTAAAACGGTTTGCCAAGCGCGTTGGTGGCTGAGAAAACACGCCACTTCCGCCGAGCGCAAGGGGCGTTCCCAGCCTTTGGCGAGGCGTTCGTATTCGGCGGTGCTGATGTCGGCAATGGTGGTGGCATTCATTCGCTGCCAAGTAATGCCCAGCTGCTTTAATTGGGCTGCCTGAAAAGCCAAGCGGTCGGTTGATTGCGGCAGGTTAATGAGCAAAGCGGGAATCATAGTGGTTTCCGAAAGGGTTTTGTTGTTGTTCAGGCTGCCTGAAAAAATGGCTGATTATGATGGTTTCATGACCACCATACGGTTTTTTCGCGGGTGTGCAGTTTTTTGAAGCGGGCGTAAACATTGCCTTCGTACTGAACGCGTTTGAACACTTCTGTTACCAATGCGCCCATTGGGTGCGCCGCGCAAATCTTATCCAGCCGCCAGCGCATATTGCGTAAGGTGTCGTCGGTACCAACGGCAAAACCGGATACGCCGTCAAACAAAGCCAAACGCTCGTTTTGCAAAGATGCTTTGCGCTCGGGGCTGATTGCTGCGTTTTCGGCAGCATACAAATAGCGTTCGCTTTCTTGCAGTTTGATGGTGTTAATTAGTATCACGGCGTTCATCAGTAAAGCGGGTAAAACCGCATCGCGGCTGTGGTCAATAAAAGTATCGGCGGCGGCAATCAGCCAGCGGGTGGATAAGGCGTTTAATAAAAAATCACGCTCTGCTGCCCACAAGGTTTCAAATGCGACAAAGTGCTTGGCAGTATCTGCACCGCGCCGAATCAGGACAATCAGTTGTGCGTGATAATAGGTCAATTCACTTTGACCGCTGAATTCTTTGCGTAAATCCGCCAGATGTGCCGCCAATTCTTTTTTTGAGCCGTGGGTGTATGCGGCGTCGCCTTCGGTGATGATGCTGTGTTTCATTTGTGCCAAATCCACGCCTTCAAGCGCAGCAGACACGGCAACTGCACCGAAGCGTTTGCGGTGTTGGTTAAATGAAAACCAGTTGGCGAGCGGATGTCGGGGTTTACGCATGATTTCAGGCAGCCTGTAAAAATAAATGGATTAAGATGTTTGCTTGGCGGCAATGCGGCTGTTTAAAGCGGCTGCCTGAATTATCGCATGTTTATATTCTGATTTATATTCTGAACATCATCGGAGAAAACAAAGAAAAAACGGCGGCTGCCTGATGCAATCGCCGTTGCTGTGTGAAGATGTATGTTTAGTCTTCTTGGGCTGCATACTGGGCGTAGTTTTCTTGCCCCATGTCGCCGATAAGTGATAATTGAGTATCCAACCAATCCCAATGTTCTTCGTTGGTGTCTTTTAGTTTTTCCAACAAATCACGCGATACAAAATCGCGCTGGGTTTCGCAAGCGGTAATGCCGAAAATCAAGGCTTCATGCTTGTTTTTTTCGGATTGTGCATCACAGCGGATAATTTCCTCAATGGATTCGCCCACCAAGATTTTTCCGTATTCCTGCAAATTGGGCAGACCTTCCAGCAGCAAAATGCGTTCAATCAGCGCATCAGCGGCTTTCATGTCGGCAATGGATTGCTTGCAAATGGCTTCACCCAATTCTTCAAAACCCCAGTTTTTCAAAATGCGGGCGTGCAGAAAATATTGGTTGATGGAAATCAGCAATAACCCTAAATTTTTATTTAGTGCCTGAATGACTTGACGGTCTCCTTGCATAATGAACCTCCGCCGCTTACAGCTGGCTTTGCAAGTAGTTTTGCAAGCCCATGATTTGGATTTGACGCAATTGTTGTTCCAGCCAATGGGCATGGTCTTCTTCTGTGTCTTTCAGCTGTTCTACCATCAATTGACGGGTTACATAGTCTTGTTCGCGCTCACACAAAGCAATGGCTTCTTTTAAATGTTCGCGTACGGATAATTCCACTTCCAAATCAAAACGCAGCATTTCTTCAACGTTTTTGCCCACTTTAATCGGTTCGGGTACAACGGTTGGTGTGCCGTTCAGCATTAAAATGCGGTGAATGAATTGGTGTGCATGTCCGGTTTCGTCAGCCATTTCATGGTTGATGCGTTCGTAGAGTTTGGTATAGCCCCAATCTTCGTACATGCGTGAATGAATAAAATATTGGTCGCGTGCCGCCAATTCGCCAGCCAATAGTTTGTTCATGCTGTCGATAACGCTTTTTTTGCCTTCCATGATGTGCTTCTCCTGAAATAATGTGATGAATCATAGGGTGGTTTACTTTGAAAACCATGAGTACATTTCTTCTTTATTGCCGCATTATTGGCGCGGCATGGTTGTTGAAACGTATCTTGATTTTTATGGTAAACCCGCCGCTGTATATTGTGGCTGCCCGATTTCAGGCAGCCGCTAATTAAAACAAACAGTTTTTTCAGTATAACATTCTGCTCAATTAAAATAAAATTTATTTTAAATACAAAGAATTATTATCATCTTCAATTGCATTTAGCGCGGTTTTTATGCGAGCATTTTGTTCTCAAGCTACAATCCGCATCATGCGCTTGGTGCTTTTGATTTAAATAAGTGTTTATCTGATATGAATAAATTGGTTGTGATTGGTGTGGGACTCATTGGCGGCTCGCTGGCTTTGGATTTAAAACGCCAAGGCAAGGTGCGTGAGGTATTGGGGATTGATGTTGATGCCGATAATTTGGCGCGGGCGGCAGAACGAAAAGTGATTGATGACGCATCGGTTGAAATCAATGCCGAAAGTCTGGCTGATGCAGATGTGGTGTTAATCGCCACGCCCGTGAGCTTTTTTGCCGATATTTGCCGCCGATTGGCATCTGTGCTGCCTGAAAACGCGGTGGTAACCGATGTGGGCAGCACCAAACAGCCGACACTACAAGCGTTCAAACAGTTTTTGCCGCAGCATTATCCGCGCTGTGTGGCGGCGCATCCGATTGCGGGTTCAGACAGGCACGGGGCTTTGGCGGCGCAATTCGGTTTGTTTGAGCGCAAAAAATGTATTGTTTGTCCGCATGAGCAGCAAGATTCAGGCAGCCTGTCGCTGATTGCCGATGTGTGGCAAAGCGTGGGCGCGGCACTTTATTACCAAACCGCCGCCGAGCATGATGCCGTGTTTGCTTCGGTGAGCCACTTACCGCATTTGCTGGCTTATGCTTATGTGCATCAAATTGCCGACGCGCCCAACCGCCAAGAGTTATTGCACTTTGCCGGTAGCGGTTTTCGCGACTTCACCCGAATTGCCGCCAGCCATCCGAGTTTGTGGGCGGATATTTGTTTGGCAAACCGCGATACGCTGCAATCTTTGTTGAATGAACAACAAGCACAATTGTGTTTGCTGCAAGATTGTTTGCAGCGCGGTGATGCCGCCGCTTTGCGCGATTATTTTCAGGAAGCCAAAGCGGCGCGCGATGATTGGCAAACGCAGCAAGACGGGTGATCGCGCTGCGTTTTGTGGTGGTGAAAATGATTGATATAGGTTGATTCAAGTATTTTGTGGTTTGATTTGGTGTTATTTTTGTTTTTATTAAAGGCTTAAATTTGGTATTGTTGCAACAAGGATGAAAAACAATGCTTGCAGGAATAATATTTGCTTTTTCAGCAGCAGTGGTTTGAGGTGCTGCTATTGTGATGAGCAAAGCGGGATTGCAGTATTTGGATTCCGTACAATTGTTTTTTTTCCAAATTTTATCTGCTGCTGTGCTGGTATGGTTGGTTTTATTGATACAAAGAAAAAAATTATTATTGAATAAGGGCGCACTCAAGGCTTATGCCACGGGAATATTAGAACCTTTTTTGGCGTATGTTTTAACTTTGTATGGCTTAGAATATGTTTCATCAGGCATTGCTTCTATTATTTTTTCGTTAGAATCTATTTTTACTTTGCTTTTTTCTGTCATTTTTTTAAAAATGAAAATTAATACAATCGGTATTTTTATATTGCTGTTATTTGGCACGATGATCGGCAGCTTAATGGCAGTTTTGCTTGACATTGGTTTGGGCAGTAATAAAATATATGGTTACTTTTTTATATTGGCTGGTGTTCTGTTTGCTGCTGTTTATGTATTGATTTCATCAAAATTGGTAGAGTCATTCGATCCAATTGTATTGTTGACAGGACAATTAACATTTTGCTTATTATTGACAGTAATACTATTGTTTTTTACCGGAAATAATATTGCTTTCCCTGGTAAAGGAAAGGTATTGATTTTTTTATCGGGGGTATTCCAATATTTTCTTGCATTTATCTTATATCTTTATTCATTAAAATGGATTAAAGTATATATTGCCGGTGTTATGCTGTATTTTATTCCCATAACAGCTTTAATTCTATCGTATCTTTTTTTGGAAGAAAATATCTCTTCAATGCAAATAACAGGAATTGGCATGGTTATTATTTGCGTATTTCTCTTGAATAAAAAATATGAATATAAATAAATTTTTTTGCAAATATTTTGTGTTGTTACTTTACTGAGTAATTAATGAATTATTGATTTCTAATTGGGCTTTCATTTATTTTTCTTCGATGACTGAGGTTTCAAATCGGCAGTACTAAAGGATAAATTTCAGTAAGCTGATGGTTTGGAAGCAGCTTTCACTGCTTCCAAGTACAAAAAATTCCTGATTTAAAAGCTGAGAATTATATCTGTGATGGCAAAACAATTGAGTTACCAATTCAGGCAGCCGGCGTATATTGATTTATTGCCCCACGACGATCAATTTTTGGTTCACAAATTCTTTAATGCCCAAATCACTTAATTCGCGCCCGAAACCGGAACGTTTAACGCCGCCGAACGGCAATTCGGCAACCGAATCGCCGCTGCGGTTGATAAATACCATACCGGTTTCAATGCGAGAAGCCATTTGTTTGGCGCGTTCGATGCTGCCTGAAAAAACAGTGCCGCCCAAGCCGTAATGTGAATCGTTGGCAAGTGCAACGGCTTCGTCGTCGTTGTCCACTATATATAACTGCGCTACCGGACCGAAAAATTCTTCGTAGTAGGCGGGATTATCGCGGCTGATGTTGGTCAGAATGGTTGGGGTAAAGAAATTGCCGCGGGCTTCTTGGTTGCCGCACAATACCGCAGCACCGTGGTCAACAGCGCGGTTTAATTGTGCTTGTAAATCGGCTTTGGCGCGGGCGGAAGATAAGGGTGCGAGCGTGGTTTTGCTGTCAAGCGGGTCGCCCATATTCATATTTTGAAAGGCTGTCTGAATCATGCGGGTAAATTCGGGCGCAATATTTTTTTGCACGATATAGCGTTTGGCGGCGGTACACACTTGCCCCGCGTTGTAGAGGCGTGCGCCAACTGCCGTTTGGGCGGCGATTTCTGCATCTGCATCGTCCAAGACGATAAACACGTCATTGCCGCCCAGCTCCATTGTGGTTTTTTTGAGTTTACTGCCCGCTTGCCCCGCCACAATACTGCCGGCGTATTCAGAGCCGGTTAATGCCACGCCTTGTACGCGGTTGTCGGCAATAATATCGGCAACTTGATCGGTGCTGATAAATAAATTGGTGTATGCGCCGATGGGTGCGCCTGCTTCACGCATGATGTCTGCCATTAATTCCGCACATTGCGGTACATTGCTCGCGTGTTTCGCCACCACGGAATTACCGGCGGCAATTGCCGGTGCGATCACGCGGATCAATTGGTACAGCGGGAAATTCCAAGGTTCAATTGCCAGCACAATGCCGATAGGGTGATGCTCCACCCACGCTTCACCCAAAACATTGGGATAAACCACGGGTGCAAGTAATTGTTTGCTGTTGTCGGCGTAGTAGCGGGCAATGTCGGCGCAGCATGCCACTTCATCTGCTGCTTCGCTGATGCGTTTGCCCATTTCCAAAGTAATGACGCGGGCAATTTCATCTTTGCACTGCGTTAATCGTTCTGATACGCGCCGTAAACACGCCAGCCGTTCTTGGATATTGTTTGGTGCAGACCAAGCTGATTGATATAAAGCATGGGCGGCGGCTAAAGCGTTTTCAATGTCGGCATTGCTGTGGTTGGCAAAGGTTTTGAGTAACTCTTGGGTGTAGGGATTGATGCTTTGGTAAGCCATAATGGTTTCTCCGAATTGGTGCATAGAATTTAGACGGTGTTCTTAGTACAGGTACAAATATTGCAGCGAGGGTGTAAGAATTACCCGCGTTATTTACACTTTTCATCAAAATAAAAATATTTCTCTAGTACCTCGTATGGTGTCGCCCCGTTAAGTGATTTATGGGGCTTCACCGTATTGTAGTAGTTGATGAAGCGATTTAGCTCCAGCTTTCGATGCTCACTGTCCTGAAAGCGTGTTTTATCGTGCCACATCTGCATCAACGTCCTGATAACCCGCTCTGCCTTACCATTGGTCTGTGGGCGGGCAACTCGGGTAAATTTTTGATTGATGCGATGTTCTGTACAGACAATTTTGAAAGCATGTTCCGGCGTTCCCTTGTATTCTGTCCCGTTATCCGAGTAT
>NZ_JQKE01000045.1 GCF_000745895.1 Stenoxybacter acetivorans DSM 19021
CATACAGATGGCTGGCGCGGTTACGACGGTTTGGTTGATGTGGGTTTTGAAAAGCATTTTCGTGTCAATCATGGTAATGATGAATTTTCCGACGGTAAGGGCAATCATGTAAACGGTATTGAAAGCTTTTGGGGCTTCGCTAAACACCGCTTGGCGAAGTTTAAAGGTATTCATAAGCACTTATTTGAAATTCATCTTAAAGAAACTGAGTTTCGTTTTAACCATAGAGAGCAAAATATCTATAAAATCTTGCTTAAATGGTTTAGAACCGAGAAAATTTAGTTGTCTTGTTTTTACCTTGTTTGGTTGTCTTGTCCCTACTTTTATTATTAAGTATTGTGCGGCAATCCATTTTACTGTTTTGACCGATTTCAAAAACGGATTGCCGCATTGTTCATTTTGCACAGTAACAAACTCAGCCGTAATGGGGTGTTTTGTATGCCAATTTATGCCAACCACACCGTTATTCTGTATTACTGAAAATTCTTTCCTAACCGCATTCAGGCAGCCTTTATAAAAACACCATGATTTCTACTATTTCTCCTTTGTTTGTTACCTGTCCGCGCGGTTTGGAAAATGTATTGGCAGCGGAATTAACACAGTTAAACGTGAACAATATCAGTACTCAAGACGGCGGGGTATTGTGCCAAAGTGATTTGGCGGGTATTTACCGCATCAACCTGCATGCCCGCACTGCCGGACGGGTATTATTGCAATTGGCACACAGTGCGTTTCGCAGTGAAAATGATATTTATGCCTTATCGCGGAAAATCGATTGGCAACGTTGGTTTTCGGCAGAACAAAGTTTCAAAATCCGAATAGAAGGCAAACACGCCCAAATCAATAGCCTGAATTTTGCCGCACTCAAAGTCAAAGATGCGTTGTGTGATTATTTTCGTGATGCTTGCGGACAACGCCCCAATGTAGATAAAGCTGCGCCCGATATTCGCGTGTATGTGTTTATCGAACGCCAACACGTCAGTATTTATCTGGACAGCAGCGGAGAAGCCTTGTTTAAACGCGGCTACCGAGGCGACAGCGGTGATGCACCGATGCGTGAAAATTTGGCGGCGGGTTTGCTGTTAGCAGCAGGTTACGACGGCAGCCAAGCATTTATGGACCCGTTTTGCGGCAGTGGTACGATTGCCATTGAAGCGGCTTGGATTGCCAGTCGCTGCGCACCGGGATTGAATCGCCGTTTCGGCTTTGAGGCATGGCGTCATTTTGATGCTGCTCTGTGGCAAGATTTACGGCATACGGCAAGCAAAGCCATCCGTACCGCATCTGCGCCGATACATGGCAGCGATATTGACAGCCGTTTAGTACGTATGGCAGAAGACAATGCCGCCAATGCCGAGGTGAGTGATCTGATTCACTGGCAAGTGTGCGATGCCATTGATACCCGCCCAAACGGTGATACAGGCATACTGATCAGCAATCCGCCTTATGGTGTGCGTCTTTCTGAAATCCAAGCCCTTCATGCCCTGTATCCACAACTGGGCAGCTGGCTGAAACAATATTTCAGCGGCTGGCTTATCGGCATGTTCACTGCTGACCGCGATATGCCAAAACTTATGCGATTAAATCCCAAACGTAAAATTCCTTTGTTCAACGGTAATTTGGATTGCCGATTATTTTTATTGGACATGGTTACCGGCTCCAATCGGAATACAAAATGACACACATCGACGATACATCAGTAGCCGAAGAAATGCGCTTATCCAAACGCATGGCGCAATTGGGTTTATGTTCGCGCCGTGAAGCAGACGGCTACATCGAACAAGGTTGGGTAAAGGTAAACGGACAAACGGCTGTTTTGGGGCAGAAAGTACGCCCCAATGACCGCATTGATTTGATGCGCCAAGCCCATCAGCAACAGGCACAGCGTGTTACCATTTTATTGAATAAACCTGTGGGTTACGTCAGTGCGCAAGCGGAAAAAGGCTACAAAGCCGCTGCCGAATTGATTACCTCTGAAAACCACTGGGCAGAAGACAGCAGTCCCTTACGTTTTCAAACAGATCACAGCCGCCACCTTGCCCCCGCAGGGCGTTTGGATATTGATTCTGTTGGTTTGTTGGTACTCACCCAAGACGGCAGAATTGCCAAACAGCTTATTGGTGAAAACAGCGAAATTGAAAAAGAATACTTGGTACGCGTAAACGGGCAATTAAGCGAAAAGGGATTAATTTTATTAAATCACGGATTGAGCTTGGATGGCGAAGCCCTGCGTCCTGCCAAAGTAACTTGGCAAAACCAAGATCAGCTGCGCTTTATTCTCAAACAAGGCAAAAAACGCCAAATTCGCCGCATGTGTGAATTGGTTGGTTTGCGGGTAACGGGACTAAAACGAGTACGTGTTGGCCGAGTAAAATTGGGGGCTCTGCCTGCGGGAAAATGGCGCTATTTATTACCCAATGAACAGTTTTAAAAGTATTTTCTATGTGTTTTACAAAGAAAATGATAAATTGATTAAAATAAAAAACAATCAACTCAAAGATTGGCTGATAAAAAATGCAAGCAATTATTGTAATAGATTATTCTTATGATTTTGTCGCAACCGATGGTGCTTTAACAACAGGAGTAGCGGGGCAAAGAATAGAAAAAAGCCTGGTGGAAGAAGTTAAAAAATTTCATGATCAAGGCGATTTTGTGGTTTTTGCAATGGATTTACATGAAAAAAAAGATAAATATCACCCGGAAATAAAATTATTCCCACACCACAATTTAAAAGACAGCCAAGGACGTCAGTTATTTGGAAGCCTAAAAATTTTATATGATGAAATCAAGGGAAACGACAATGTTTATTTTATGGACAAACGCCGTTATTCTGCTTTTTCGGGCACTGATTTAGATATTCGCTTGCGGGAACGTGGTATTACAGAGATTACCCTAGTTGGGGTTTGCACTGATATTTGCGTGCTGCATACAGCAGTTGATGCCTATAATTTAGGCTATAAAATCAATATCCCTCAAGAAGCCGTTGCAAGTTTTGACCCAAAAGGGCATCAGTTCGCCTTAAATCATTTTTCAAATACACTCGGAGCAAATGTTTATTGAATTGATTTAGGGAAAATAATCCCATTGGGTAGGTAGAAGTCTCAAAAATATAAAATAAATGGAAGTCAATAAAAGTTATTTCTTAAAAGTATTATTAAATCACGATGTTACTTTTTAAATACGATCATACCAAAGAAATAATGCTCATGGTGTTGGCTGACGTTCAGTATGGCTGGTGGCAAAAAGCAGAACGACGAAGGAGTGTCGCTTTTTACCGCCCAAGTTAACGCTGTTGTTAGATACGATGTTTGTATTGAGCCATTTGCATTTCATAAATCTTGGTTACCATCACCAGCACGATAAGGTTCAATGGTATATCCATTACGTATGAAAGCTGGAGAACAATGTTTGCCGTGATCAACTCGTTAATCTGATCTGCCCTCAGTGCCATACGGAAAGACGCGTTTCCGAGCATATTGGAAACAATCCAAAAAAACCACCACCATCCCAGAAGTGATGGAACAGTTTGGTTTTTCCAATCTTGTGGACTGATGCTCGCCTTCCATATTTCTTTCATTGCTTGGTATGGTTTCCATAAGTTGGCAAAGGGAACGAAATACCATCCAATAGACCAACCCGGGGTAAACTCCATTTCAGATGCACCGAGCTGCCGTGCATTGAAATTGGCGCGGTGTATCCATTTTAAAATAAGGATACCCGATACCACATAAATGGCGAGCTCAATGATTCCAATCATTTGTTGCCGTGAATCGCTTGCCTCAGCCGCCGCAACAGCTTGGGCTTGTGATGTATAAACACTGTTCTTAATATCATTGAGAAATTGATATTCAAACACTCCTGAAATCAATGCGATGACGGTAACAGCAATTTGGAGATACAAGAACCACTTAGTCCACTTTGTTAGTTTAGTCGAATCAATGAAAGTGTTGCTTTGTTGAGTCATCTTGTTCTCCTTGGTGTCTACGGCTAAATTAAGCGGTCGTGTGGTACACGCACCACTTGGGCGAAAAGTGAGGCGGTGATGTTTGCCGTAATCTATTGGTTCTCGGCTTTAATAAAGCAGTTGGCACGCCGTGGCGGTAACATCGTACTGCCTTATGTGCCTGTCATGAGTCTTGGATTAAAGGGGAGTAGCGGCGGGTAAAAAATGGATTGACATATACTTTCTTCTTTGTATTACCATATACAAATGACTGTTATTATATAACGGTCTGTTTTTAAAATCATGACGGTGTTTTTTCTTTATTATTGTGTTGCCCCTTGGTTTTAGCGGCTTCTGTTGAAAAATCAGTGCCGCTGGGATCTGATGTTTGGATAAACACAATCTTCTTACAAGTTAAGTAACTAATAGGAAAGCAATATGTTGAATTTCTTGCTGAATATTTTGTGGGTCGTGTTGGGTGGCATTTGGATGGCTTTGGGTTGGTGGCTGGCCGGCATCGTTATGGTTATTACCATTATCGGTATTCCATGGGCGCGGGCATGCTTTGTGATTGGCTGGTTTGTGCTGTGGCCGTTTGGGCAGCAAGCGGTGAATCGGCGTGATGTAACCGGCAAAGACGATATTGGTACGGGCAGTTTGGGTTGTTTGGGCAATGTGGTATGGTTTATTTTTGCGGGCTGGTGGCTGGCATTGGCGCACGTGGTTTTTGCTATTGTAAATGCGGTTACCATTATTGGTATTCCGTTTGCATGGCAACATATTAAATTTGCCGCGCTTTCTCTCGCACCGGTGGGTAAAACCATTATCAATAAGAAAACAGGGCAGCCGTTAATTTAAAATTTTCAGAAAACGGCTTTCCAGGTAGCCTGCTGCCGCTCAAATCATACTTTGCTGTTGTCGGTAAATGCACAACAATTCACTTTTTGTTGAGTTTTAGTATCCAAAATGATTGTTGTTGCGTCAGTTGCCTGAAGTAGTGATTTTGCTGTATCTGTGATTAAAAGGAATTTTGATGCCGCTGATTCCGCAAAAATATGCACCGCACAGCTTAATTATTGGTTGTGTGGTTTTTGGTTTGGGCAGTTTGATTGTTAAGTTTGTTGATGTCGGCGCATTTGCCATTGCTTTTTGGCGGCTGGTGATTGCCGGCAGCGTGTTTTGGTTGTTGATGCGTTATTACGCACAAAAGCTGCCTGAAAATACCAAAGCACGGCGGTTTGCACTGTTGTCAGGTGTATTTTTGGGGTTTGATTTGGCATTTTGGCATGAAAGTATTTACGCAGTCGGCCCGGGCATTTCCACTTTACTTAACAGTCTGCAAATATTTTTTCTTGCCGCCATTGCTTGGTTTTTCTTTGGTGAAAGACAAAGCCGTTTACAAAAAATCAGTTTATTGATTGCTTTTGTTGGGGTGGTATTGATTGCCGAGCCGGAGTTGAAACACAATATCAACGGTGGTTACGGTATTTTTATCGGCTTGGTTTCCGGTGCGATGCTGGCAGCATCAATGGCGTGTATTCGTCAAGTATATATTGCTGAATCTACAGCACTTTTTCCGTTGATGTTTTTAGTGAGCCTTGGTGGCTCGCTGGTGTTATTACTACCGTCTTTGCTGCTGAACAGCAGTAATTTTTTTCCGTCTTCATTATCTGATTGGGGCTGGGTGATTGTCTATGGTGTGGTGATGCAGTGTTTTGCGTGGGGGTTAATTGCCTATTCCATTCCTTTGATTTCGTTGACGATTACAGGTTTGTTGCTACTAAGTGAGCCAATTGCCGCTTTGGTAATTGATTATTTTTTATTGCATAAATCCATTACGGCATGGCAGTGGCTGGGTGCGATTATCACGCTATTTGCCATTTATTTGGGTTCACAGCAGACTAAAAAAACAGCTTGAGTGTTGAGAAGGTACAGTCAGCAAAGTTATGTTTAATCAGGTAAATAGGCTGTGTTTATGTCGTGTGTGTGATAAAATACCCGATAGAATTACTCGGGATTTATAAAGGATAAATTTATGACTTCTGCTTTTGCATTACCCATACCCACAGGGCATGGCAGCTTAGAACAATATATTCACACAATCAACAGTATTCCTTTGTTGAGTGCAGAGGAAGAAAATGAATTAACCGAACGCCATTTGCATGGTGATTTGGAAGCGGCTAAAAAATTGATTTTATCGCACTTACGCGTGGTGGTTTCCATTGCCCGCGGCTATGATGGTTATGGTCTGAACCAAGCTGATTTGATTCAGGAAGGCAATATTGGTTTGATGAAAGCGGTTAAACGCTTTGAACCGGGTCATGGTGCGCGTTTGTTTTCATTTGCCATTCACTGGATTAAAGCCGAAATTCACGAATTTATCTTGCGCAACTGGCGTTTGGTGCGCGTTGCCACGACCAAACCACAACGCAAATTGTTTTTTAACCTGCGCAGTATGCGTAAATCCATGTCTGCACTGAGCGATAAAGAAGCGCAGGAAATTGCCGATGATTTAGGCGTGAAGTTATCGGAAGTGCTGGAAATGGAACAGCGCATGACCGGTAAAGACCTTGCCCTTGTTTCTGAAAATGATGATGAAGACAGCTTTGCCCCCATTGATTGGCTGGCAGACAACGACAGCGAACCTACTCAGATAATTGCCAAAAAAGCGCATTACGCACTGCAAACTGAAGGCTTGCAAAATGCACTGATTCAATTGGACGAACGTAGCCGTCATATTGTGGAAAGCCGTTGGCTGGCTGATGACGGCGGTTTAACTTTGCATGAGTTGGCAAATCAATACGGTGTTTCTGCCGAGCGGATTCGTCAAATTGAAGTGAAAGCCATGCAAAAATTACGCAGCTTTTTGGCGGCGGAGGTTGCCTGAGGTCATTCTCATTAGCGTCAAGAAATAAAGCGGCTTGATACAGAAGCGAGCGTGTGCATTTCCGGTTTTACAGCGACTTATTGCGTCAGCAGACCCTCTGTATCAAGTCTTTGAAGAAACACGTTTGCGGCTACCGCTGGCATTCATCTTAGAGATTGCCGACACCTTAGCGATAGAACCGCTTGAAATCATTGCGGGTTTGGAATTGGGCAGGAAATCATGCCGGCATACCGAACGGGTGAAATCGCTGTATTTTGAGAAATTGATTTTAACGATTGGTCGCAGAATGAGCCTTGATTGCGGCGCGCGGTTTTATTTCCGGCATTGGTGATTATTCATGGTTTATTGAATTTCGCATAATAAATATTATGTTAAATTATTAATATCTGCTTTCCTTTTCCCTGCAATTCAATATTACAGCTAAGCTACTTTTTTCATCTTTCATCACGCAACAATCCGAAGCAATCAAACCTTACACAATAGAAACCTGAATGAAAAGCTATAGCTAAACTATTAAATTTTTCAAAATGACTAGCCAGAAAAATTACGGCTAATTATCTGAAATCTGCTGAATAGGCTATGTTTTCTTTTTTGAAAAAATAATAGTACAGCTATATATTTATGCACAAAATAAAACGGCGAGGTCAAGTTCGCCATTTTTCTCTGAGCGTATTTTTCATTTACCGCTTTGCCAGCCCTTTTTCTTGCAAAAACGGTAATATTTGCGGACGAACGGGTTTAGTGAAATTATTGGCAATGGCTTTCTGCCAGTTTAAATCCAAACCACTGCGGCGTTGGTAGTAGTCTGCCAAATCAATTTCGTATTGAGCGATTTTGTCGCTGTCCATCTTGCGGTATTGGTTTTCGCTGGTGATTAAATCCAGCGGTAGCCGCGGACGATACAATGGGTTTTGCGCGGGGTGTCCGATGCACATGCCAAACAGAGGTGCGGTGTATTCAGGCAGCCTGAGTAACTCTGCGGCGCGAGCAATATCATTGCGCAGTGAACCGATATAAACACCGCCCAAGCCCAGAGATTCTGCTGCCAACAAGCAATTTTGCGCCATAATGCCTGCGTCCACTGCACCGATAATCAGGGCTTCCTGCCAATCCACTTGAGCCTCGGGAACTAAGGTTTTGTGTTTGGCATAGTCCACACAAAACACTAAAAATTCAGGGGCTTCTTTGACGTATTTTTGATTAGATGCTACTTCGCACAATTGGGCGCGAATATCGGCATTGGTTACGCGGATGATATGAATAACTTGCATAAAACTGGACGATGAAGCCGCCCGCCCTGCTTCTAAAATGGCAGCCATGGCATCTGGTGATACCGATTCATCGGTAAATTTACGAATGGAGCGATGTTGATAAATGGTTTCTAAAGTGGGTTTACTGGTACTGCTTAATGGTGTTTGATATGACATATTCGTTCCTTTGGTAACACTTTTATAGAGTGATAAAAACAGCGGATTTACTTGATACATAATAGCCAAGCTACTATTTTTTGCACATGGATATAGCTTTCCATTCCGGTTTCTGCCGTACAAGACTTGATTGTTTTGGATTGCTGTATGATAAAAAAGTAAAGCAGTTCAGCTATGCCTTTTCAGGCTGCCTGAAAGCCTGCCAAAACAGATGAACTACTGTATTGCGGTTCATCTGTGTCATGATCAATTATCCGCGTACCATTTTTGTAAACACTTCTGCTGCCGCGCCAACGGTATCGGCAATGTTTTCTGTGGTGTGTGCCGCTGACATAAAACAAGCCTCAAAAGCTGATGGACCAAATGCAATGTGTCGGTCTAACATACCGTGGAAAAATTGTTTGAAGTATTCGGTGTTGCTACGGGACATTTCTGTGTAACTCTGCGGAACTTGTTCGGCAAAATACAAACCAAACATACCGCCTACGTTTTGGCTGCAAAATGCCACACCAACTTCTTTGGCTGCTTGATCAAAGCCTTGACATAACGCTTGGGTATGGAGGCTCAGACTTTCATAGAAGCCCTTGCGTTGAATAATTTCCAAGGTTTTTAGCCCTGCGGCGACAGCAACAGGGTTGCCTGAAAGTGTGCCCGCTTGATAAACGCTGCCTAAGGGTGAGATACATGCCATGATGTCGGCGCGTCCACCAAATGCCGCCAAAGGCATACCGCCGCCGATGACTTTACCCATGGTGGTTAAATCGGGCGTGATGCCGTGCAAAGATTGTGCACCGCCCAAAGCAACGCGAAAACCGGTCATCACTTCGTCGTAAATCAATACGGCACCGTGTTGCTCGGTAAGAGAACGCAAAGATTGCAGAAACTCGGGGGTGGGCTGCACCATATTCATATTGCCGGCAATCGGTTCAATAATCACACAGGCAATTTGGCTGCCAATTTCGGTAAATGTTTTTTGCAAGGCTTCAACATCATTGTATGGCAACACCAATGTATGACGGGTAAAATCGGCGGGAACACCTGCTGAACTGGGGTTGCCGAAAGTCAGCAAACCCGATCCGGCTTTGACCAACAGGCTGTCTGAATGCCCGTGATAGCAACCCTCAAATTTGATGATGTTGTCGCGTCCGGTGAAACCACGTGCCAAACGTATGGCAGACATCGTAGCCTCAGTACCGGAGCTGACCAAGCGCAGTTGCTGAACACTGGGCACAATACGGATAATTTCTTCTGCTAAGCGGATTTCGGCTTCGGTGGGTGCGCCAAATGATAAGCCGTCCAAAGCCACTGTCCGCACAGCTTCGATGACTTCGGGGTGTGCGTGTCCAACGATTGCCGGACCCCATGAACCAACGTAATCAATGTATTGGGTATTGTTTTCGTCCCATACATAGGCACCCTGCGCTTTTTTGATAAAACGCGGTATGCCGCCAACGCTGCCAAATGCACGTACAGGCGAATTGACGCCGCCGGGAATGACCTTTTTGGCTTGTTCAAAGAGTTGCTCATTACGGTTCATGATTGTCCTTTTTTTAATGTGTTACCTGAATTCAATTTTCTGAAATTGAACGGATTTGGGTTTCAGGCAGCCTTAAATATGTATTTTTTTACCACTGCGCATACGGATGTTTACTTAAATACGCATTGCTGAATCGCCCGTCATGGGTGATTTCTTCTCCGAGCCATTCGGGCTTGGCGAATAAGGTATTTTCGTTTGGCAATTCAATCTCTGCCACCACTAAAGGGGCATTATTGCCGAAATATTCGTCCACATCGTAAATAAAACCGCAGTGTTCAATGTGATATCGATGTTTTTCTAATTTAAACGGACACATTTCAGCCAGCATGGTTTCTGCGTGGAGTAGCGGAATCGGATATTCAAATTCATGACGCGACACATCGGTGATAAAGCCTTTAATAGTCAACCATGCTTCACCGTCGGTAATGCGTACCCGAATGCTGCATTCTTTATCCACTTTCATATAGCCTTGACGCAAAGTCTGCGGCTTTGCCAACACTCGCCATTTATTGCCGTTTACTAAGAAGCGGCGTTCGATTTCAATAGGCATAAAACACATCAACCAATAACATTATCTGAGATTTTTAAACGACAAATCAACAGCATTGCATTTATTCAGCAATACTGTTGATTGATTTGCGGAATAGTTTCAGGCAGCCTGCCTCCCCTACACCACGGCTTCTTCTTTGCGTTTCTGAGGCTTGGCAATGTTTTCACGGCTTAAGCCAAACATTAACAGCAATGGGCTGGCAACCAGAACCGAAGAATAAATACCGAATACGATGCCGATGGTCAGTGCCATAGCAAATCCGTGCAGCGCAGCACCGCCGAAAACCAGCATGGACAAAACCATTGCTTCGGTAGAACCATGCGTGATGATGGTGCGGCTGATGGTTGATGTAATCGCATTATCAATCACCTGCGGCACGGTTTTATGGCGCATCTGCGGCTTGCGAAAGTTTTCGCGGATACGGTCAAACACCA
Organism: Stenoxybacter acetivorans DSM 19021; assembly: GCF_000745895.1. Classification (GTDB taxonomy): domain Bacteria; phylum Pseudomonadota; class Gammaproteobacteria; order Burkholderiales; family Neisseriaceae; genus Stenoxybacter; species Stenoxybacter acetivorans. The sequence goes on from NZ_JQKE01000045.1 coordinate 10,779, forward strand.
CCACCGATTCATTTACTGAATAACCCAATACCGCTAATATCCCCGCCAATACAGTGAGCGAAAATTCCCAGCGGAAAAAGGCAAAGCAACCCAAAATAATCACCACGTCGTGCATATTGGCAATAATCGCGGACACGGCAAACCGCCATTCAAAGCGAATCGACAAATAAATAATGATGCCGATAATCACCATTGACAGTGCCAATAAGCCATGAGTAACCAGTTCCTCACCCACTTGCGGACCAATAAATTCCACTTGACGTAAGGTGATGTCGGTTTGATTTTGTTTGAGTAAATCCATCACACGGTTGGATAAAACCCCTGAATCAATGCCTTCTTTATTGGGCAGACGAATCAACACGTGTTTATTCGTACCCAAAGCCTGCACTTGCACTTCACCCAGATTAAGACTTGCCAATTGGCTGCGAATTTGATTGAGATCGGCACTTTGGCTGTATTCCACTTCCATTACCGTGCCGCCGGTAAATTCCACCGAGTAATTCAGTCCGCGCGTAACCAGAAAAAACACAGCCAAAATAAAGGTAATCAGCGAAATTGCAGTGGTGAGCTTGCCGTAGCTCATAAACGGAATATCGCGTTTGATTCTGAAAAATTCCATGATATTTAATCCTTCGCACTCGGCAATGTGGGTACAGCATCGGGTTTCCAAACCTGCCCGATAGACAAGGTTTTCAGTTTGCGGCGGCGGCCATACCACAAATTAACAAAAGCACGAGACACCACCACCGATGAAAACATTGAGGTGAGTATGCCCAAGCAATGCACGACTGCAAAACCGCGAACCGGACCCGAGCCAAAAATCAAAAGCGCAATACCGGCAATCAGTGAGGTGATGTTGGAATCAACAATGGTGTTCCACGCATGTTGATAACCGGCGTTTATCGACATTTGCGGCGAATTGTCGTTACGCAATTCTTCACGAATACGCTCGTTAATCAACACATTGGAGTCAATCGCCATGCCCAAAGTCAAGGCAATGGCAGCAATGCCCGGCAAAGTTAAGGTTGCTTGAAGGATGGATAATAATGCCACCAAAAATAATAAATTGCATGACAATGCCAATACTGAAAACACTCCGAACATGCGGTAATACACCATCATGAACAAGGCAACTGCCACAAAGCCCCATAAAGTGGAGTGGAAGCCTTTTTCAATATTTTCTTTACCTAAAGAAGGACCAATAGTACGTTCTTCGATAATTTTCATCGGTGCGGCAAGTGAACCGGCCCGCAGTAATAAAGCAGTATCTTGTGCTTCCAGAGTAGTCATGCTGCCTGAAATAATGGTGCGCCCGCCGAGAATTGGTTCATTAATTACCGGCGCAGTAACCACTTCGGCTTTACCTTGGTCAATTAACACCATTGCCATGCGTTTACCGACATTATTGCGGGTGAGGTCAGCAAAAATACTTGCGCCTGTGCCGTCAAAATTGACACTGACACCGGGTTGCCCGTGTTCATTGAAAGAGGCTTGTGCATCGTTAATGTTGTCGCCGGTTAATTCAACTTGTTTACTCACGAGCGTTGCCGGACCGGCACCTGCAGAAGGCAGTAATTCAAAACCCGCCGGTGTATTGCCGAGCATTGCGTCTTGTAATTGTGTCGGGTCGTCCGAAACCATGCGTACTTCCAGCGTGGCGGTGCGCCCGATAATGTCTTTGGCTTTTGCGGTGTCTTGCACACCCGGTAATTGCACCACGATGCGGTCAGGACCGGCTTGCTGAATCACCGGTTCGGCAACACCCAATTCATTAACACGGTTGTGTAATGTATTGATGTTTTGTTTGACGGCGTCTTCACGCACCCTATTCCACGCCGCTTCACTCAAACTCACGATTAAGCGATCGTTTTGCGCGGTTAAAGTCGCATCGGGCATGAATTTGCGCAATTCAGGCAGAGCTTGTTCCAAATCTGCCGTATTTTGAAACGGAACGGTTAATGTATTGCCGTTTTTACTGATTTGTCCGCTGCGGATTTTTAATTGACGCAGTTCACGGCGAATATCGCCCGAATAACGATCTAACGTTTTTTCAGTGGCGGCTGCCATGTCCACCTGCATGGTGAAATGCACGCCGCCGCGCAAATCTAAGCCCAAAAACATCGGTTTGGCGTGGATTTTTGCCATCCATTCGGGTGTGTTTGCCAATAAATTCAAGGCGATAATGTAACCGTCGCCTAAGCTGTTTTCAATCGCATCACGCGCTTTTAATTGGGTTTCGGTGTCGCCAAAACGTACTTTCAGGCTGCCGTCAACAATAAACATGCCTTTATCGGCAATATTGGCGGCTGCCAAAGCCTGTTTAACTGTGTTTTCGGTTTGCTCATCAATGCGTATCGCCTGGCGGTTGGTGGAAACCTGCACCGCCGGAATTTCACCGAAAAAATTTGGCACGGTATAGAGCAAACCCAATATCAGGATTGTGGCAATCAGCAGGTACTTCCACAAGGGATAACGGTTCATAAACCACTTTGCTTTCTGAAAAGGGTAAAATGGTGATAAATACAGCAGATACGCTGTTTCAGGCAGCCTGAAATCATTTTTCTGCCGAGTTCATTCAGATGAAAAGCCGCAAATCTGAGCGAATACGGCTGAACAACACGCAAGGTTGGTTGAATCGTCTTGCGTGGACACAAACAAGTTAAGATTATGCTTCAACTTTGTTACTGACGGCAGAACGCTCCACTTCCACTTCAACATTTGGTGCAATTTCCACGCCGAAAAAACGATCACCGATTTTGGTAATTTTGCCGGCAATGCCGGAGCTGGTGATGACTTTATCGCCTTTTTTTAATTCAGACAGCATTTGTTGGTGTGCTTTGAATTTTTTTTGCTGCGGACGCATAATCAAAAAATAAAAAATCAATAAGATAACCACCAGTGGTGCAAATTGCATCAAGGCATTGGGCGCGGCGGCATCGGCGGCGTAAGCAAAATCAATCATTGGGGTGTACTCCATTCAGGGGTTTATTAAAATAAGAGGTAATTAAATTTTTTGTTATTGGCCTTGGGTTTTTTATCTATACCCTGTATTTGTAAACTTGGTTGTTTTTCTTGATAAAAAAGTAGCAACGAAAAACAGACAATTGCTTATTGTACTGGCAACGGCATTTTTTTCCAAGCAAGCAAAAAAAGTGCGGTATTGCCTGCTGCAACGGCTTCTTTCATTATAGAATTCCTTATATATGCTTTTTTATAACATGTTTTTATAAATTTAATGAATAATCAATAATTTATATTTGCTATAATAATTTGATAAGATATTCAGGTTCTATTCGTAAGATACTTTGTACCGCAGAGCAGTCTCATCTTGAATTACGGTATTACCGCACTATTTATGAGTTTTGAAATTTTTATTGTTCCATAAAATATATTTTTCGGGCAATGCCCGATATTTAATCAACAAAAAACATTAGCTGCCGGATTTTTTATGCATTTTTCTTTGGGTCATATGGTGATGGTATTACTGGGCGTGGTGTCGGCATTTATTATCTGCCGACGTTTGCGCATTCCTGTGATACTGGGTTATTTGGTTATTGGTTTTATCGCCGGTCCGGGCTTGCTGAATTTAATTCCCAAATCCCCCGCTACTGATTTTCTTGGCGAAATCGGTATTGTGTTTCTGATGTTCAGCATTGGTTTGGAGTTTTCCGTCGGTAAACTCAAAGCCATGCGCCGCTTGGTATTGGGGCTGGGCGGTATGCAAGTTTTGCTCAGCATTTTGGCAATGTGGGGAATTTTGATGCTCATGGGCGTGGCATTGACTTGGGCGTTTACACTTGCCGCCGCACTCACCATGTCGTCCACTGCCATTGTCAGCCGCATCATGGCAGAGAAAAATGAACTGGGCTTGCCTCATGGACAAATGGTTATGGGTGTTTTGTTGATGCAAGACATCGCCGTTGTGCCTTTAATGATTTTGTTTCCGGCAATGGCGGAAAGCAGTGAGCATTTGTGGTTTACCATTGATATGGCACTGCTTAAAATGGTTATTACTTTAACGCTGTTGCTGGCACTGGGGCACAAAATCATGACACCTTGGTTTCGCGCAATTGCCAAAACCAAATCCAGTGAGCTATTTATGATCAATGTGTTGCTGGTGGCTTTGGGTGTGGCGTATTTAACCGAGCTGGCGGGATTGTCCATGGCTTTGGGCGCGTTTGTGGCAGGCATGTTGATTTCCGAAACAGAATACCGCTTTCAGGTGGACGACGACATTCGCCCCTTTCGAGACATCCTGCTTGGCTTTTTCTTCATCACCATTGGCATGAAGCTGGATATTCAAGTTTTGCAAACGGCTTGGCAAATGGTATTGTCTTTACTGGCAATGCTGTTGATTTTAAAAGCGGCGGTGATTTTTGCCATTGGCAAATACATGAAGCACGACAACATTGACAACATCAAAACCGCGTTGTATTTGGCACAAGGCGGTGAGTTTGGCTTTGTGATGCTGGCGGTGGGCGGCAATATGAACTTAATTCCATCGAATTTGCAGCAAACAGCGATTGCGGCGATTTTACTGTCAATGATGGTGTCGCCGCTGATTATAAACAGCATTGACAGAGTGCTTTCGCTTTTTGTAAAACGCAGCTGGGACGAACAAGCCGTTAATTTGCATAATATTTTAATCGAGACCATGAGTAAAACCGATCACATCTTGATTATCGGCTACGGACGCGGTGGACAAAGTGTGGCTCGAATTTTAACGCAGGAAAACACGCCGTATTACGCGCTTGATTTGGATGCCGAACGCGTTGCTTCCGCCCGCGCTGCCGGTGAACCGGTTACTTTTGGTGATGCCAAACGCCGTGAAGTGTTGCAGGCAGCGGGATTGAAGCGTGCCAAAATGGTGTTAATCACCATTAATAACATGCACGAAAGCCAGCATATTCTCAATAACATTATGCACCTTGCACCCACCATGCCCGTGATTGTACGCATTACCAATGATGATTATATTCAGGCATTTACCGATTTAGGCGCGGATTATGTGGTGTCTGATACCAAAGAATCCAGCCTTATGCTGGCAAGCCAAGCATTATTGGGCATGGGACAGCCGTTTGAACGGGTTTATCACACCATGCATCAGGTGCGTAAAAATCGCTATCAAGCCTTAGAAGGCTTATTTGCCGGCAGCGATGATGATTTTCACAGCGATGAATCAGGCTACCTGAATCGTTATGCGTTCACCTTGCCGCCTGGCGCGTTTTTGGTTGGTAGAGAAAAAAATAAATGCCCATTGGATAAACTGAATGTCAAATTGCTGTCTGTGAGACGTAATACTGCTCAACTGCGCCATATCGATGATGATTTTCGCTTTGCAGCACAAGATACGCTGGTATTGCTCGGGCAACGCGATAAAATTGTTGCTTTTGAAAATTGGGCATTACAAGGCAGTAATTAGGTTTCAGGCAGCCTGAAAAGCATATAGAGACACTGCTTTCAGTCAATCTATATGCTGTATTGCTCTTTAAAGCAATTTGCCGAATCACTTCCTCGCTGCTGGCTTGAACAAAGCAGATGCTTTAATATTACATAAGAATAACCATTAAAAAACCATTGGAAAACCACATCAGTATGATCGATTTACCCCCCCTCCCCGCGCTTAATCCCAGACACAAAGCCGCACTGGCACGTATTCAGCAACAATTGCAATATACTTTCAGGCAGCCTGAATTATTGCGCCAAGCACTGACACACCGCAGTTTTTCTGCTCGGAATTACGAGCGTTTGGAATTTATCGGTGATGCCATTTTGGATTATGGCATTGCCAAAATGCTGTGCCAAGCCTTTCCTACATTAAGTGAAGGTGATTTATCCAGAATGCGCGCCAGCTTGGTTAATCAAGAAATGCTGGCAGAAATCGCTGCCGAATTAAATATTGGCGATGGTTTGTTTTTGGGAACGGGTGAGCTGAGAAGCGGCGGCACTCAGCGATCATCAATTCTTGCTGATGCGTTGGAAGCCATTTTTGCAGCCATCAGTTTTGATACCGATATTCATGATGCCGAAGCCACTATCAATCGCCTGTTTGCCAAGCGTGTACATGCGCTAGATCCGAAACTGAGCGGCAAAGATGCCAAAACCCAGCTGCAAGAATTCCTGCAAGCACGGCGAATGGAATTGCCCAAATACCGCATCATCGGTGAAACCGGTAAGTCTCATGAGCAACAATTGCGGGTGGAGTGCGATTTGGGTGAGTTGGCGCGCTGCTTTGAATCAGAAGGCAGAAGCCGCCGAGAAGCAGAACAAGACGCCGCAGCTCAAGCTTTGGTATGGCTGAAAGAAAATTATCCGTCTTTAGCTGACTATAAAGTGAGTAAACGCCGATAAAAATATTGGTAATGCTTTGGCATCTAATATGGCAGGAATACTGCATTTTTTAAAATTCCACAGTGCCATTCATTGACACAAATAGAAGCAACGTAGCAATCCACTTATTTACAGCTTAGTCATATAGTGAATTGCCGCGTTGCGGTACATTTTTTAGGAACAGCGACTGTACGGCTTATGAAAATATATTCAGTGTTCTCAACAAATAAAAAATCAAATGCTGCTGACTAATTTTTATTTTCATTAAAAATCAACGATGTTTAATTACCAATTCAAACACACCTTCTTTCGGTGTTGCCGATGACAGTAATTGGTGTCCTGTTTGGCGGCAAAAGGCAGCGAAATCATCAGGTGCAACAGCATCGGTTGCCCAAACCGTTAATATTTCGCCGCTTTGCATGCTTGCCAATGCTTTTTTAGTTTTTAAAATAGGCAAAGGACACCTTAAACCGCAAAGGTCTAAGGTTTGTCCTGAGATGTCTTCAGACATGGTATTTGCTCTGCATTTTTGATATTAATTTATTCCGATTTTTTGTAATGCGCACGAAATCAGGCTTCGGTTTCAGTTTGTGCCGATTTTGATACCACCACCATAGCGGGACGCAATACACGGTCAGCTAAGGCATAGCCTTTTTTCATCACGCTGACCACAGTATTCGGCTCTTGTTCACTGATTACCGCTTGCAAGGCTTGGTGTTTATGCGGATCAAGTTTATCGCCAGCTTGCGGGTTAATTTCAGTAATGCGAGTATTGTCAAACGCTTTTTGCAATTCGGTTAAAGTCATTTGTACACCCATTTTTAAGGCATCAAAATTATCGCTTTGATCCTGCAATGCCATTTCCAAATAATCTTTAACCGGCAGCATCTCCGCCGCAAATTTTTGACCGGCAAATTTATGGGTATTTTGCAATTCTTCTTCATGGCGGCGGCGAAGGTTTTGCTCTGCCGCCATGGCGCGTAATTTTTCTTCTTGGATTTGTGTTTCCAATGCTTGAATTTGTGTTTGCAGCAATTCTACGGTGGGCGCTTCTAAATCAAGCGGAATTTCTTCTGCGATGAGATTATTTTCCGGGAATTCTTCATTAAATGTTGTGTTGTTTTGATTTTCTGTTTGCATCAATGTTTCCTTTCGGTGTGATTTTGATAAAAATGGGTATATAACCCCACTCTTTCAAGTATATGAACCGCATTTTAAATCAGGCTGCCTGAAATAAAAAAATGAGCAATTGAGTGAAATGCGGTTGTTTTTTTGTGTTTAAACAACGGGTAGTAATTGACGATGCCGCACCAAAACAGCGTAATCCGCCAGCCGCTTTGCCAGCGATTCGACAACATACACCGAACGATGCTGCCCACCGGTGCAACCAATGCCGATATTGACGTAACTGCGGCTTTCTTCAGTCATTTTCGGTAACCAGCGTTTCAGGAAATATTCCAAATCGTCAATCATATCTGCCACAATGGTTTGTGCAGAAAAATAATCTTTAATGGGCAAATCCAAGCCGGTGTATGGACGCAAAACAGGATCATAGAAAGGGTTTGGCAAAGAACGAACATCGAACACGAAATCCATACCCAAAGGTACACCGAATTTAAAGCCAAACGATTCTAATACAATGCGTAAGGGCGCAACGGGCAGATTCAGCCATTGCTGAATAAAGTGGCGCAATTGCTGGGCATTGAGCAAAGATGTGTCCACTGTGTAGGCAATATTTTGCAAAGGCTGCATGTAACCGCGCTCGGCAGCGAGGCTTTCCAACAGGGTTTTTTGCTCGTTTGCCAAGGGGTGGCTACGGCGGGTCTCGGAAAAGCGGCGCAGTAAAACAGCATCGTCGGTATTTAAAAACACGATGTCCAACCGATGTCCTTGCCGGCGGACGGTATCAATCCAATGGCAGACATCACTGAAGCGAAAACGTGAGCGAATATCAATGCTCACGCCCAATTGTTCAATGCCTTTTTTTTCGTAATAACGCATTAAATCCGGCAACATCGGTGCGGGCAGATTGTCAACGCAAACAAAACCCACATCTTCCAAAAGCCGCAATGCAATGGATTTGCCCGAGCCGGATAAACCGCTAATCAGTACGATTCTCATGGGCATCGTTTTCCTCTTTTAACACTGCGGTATGACGGTCTAAAAACTCTTTGGTACTGTCTTTGCCGCGCATATGCAAAATATAATTACGGACTGCCGCTTCCACCAATACCGCCAAGTTTCGTCCCACCGCTACCGGCAGAGTAACACTGCGCACCGCCACATTCAAAATACTCTGTGTTTCGCTTTGAATACTCAATCGGTCAAGGTTTTGCATGTAATCATCGTCTGCCGGTACCAGATTGATAATCAACTGCAAAGGTTGTCTGGGGCGCACCGCTGTTTCACCGAAAATGGCGCGGATATTCAACACACCCAAACCGCGCACTTCCAAAAAATCACGCAGCATCGGCGGACAGCGTCCTTCCAAAATTTCAGGACCAATACGATATAACTCCACGGCATCGTCTGCCACCAAACCATGTCCGCGCGAAACCAATTCCAAAGCCAATTCGCTTTTTCCCAAGCCAGATTGACCCACAATCAATACACCCACTTCAAACACATCTAAAAATACACCGTGTTTCACCGTAGATGCCGCCAAGGAACGCTGCAAATAGATACGCAGCACGTCCATTAAAAACGGGCTTTCAATTTTGGAAGTGAGCAAGGGAACGTTACGGGTGTGGCAATAGTCGCGCAGCATATACGGCACGGCTAAATTGTTGGCAACGATAATCAGTGTCATCGGCAGATTGAAAAGCTCATCAAAGCTGGTTTTGATGTCGCCGGTTTCCAGTTTGCTGAGGTATTCGACTTCAGCAACGCCCAAAACCTGTATTTGATTGGGGTGAATAAAATTCAAATGTCCAACCAGTGCCAAAATGGGTTTATCACCGTCTATGGCGATGCGATTATCCGCCCCCGCCGTTCCCGCTGACCATGCCAATTTGAGTTTGCTTTGATTGTCTTGATATAAGCGGCGAACGGAAATACTGGGCATAAATAAAGACCTGCGGTTAATCAGTCATCAAAATCAAACGAACGGCTTCCGGCGTTTGTGCCGTCATCAGTGCGTCGCGCACGGTTTTGGAAGAAAATTTTCCGGCCAATTCAGACAAGACTTCCAAATGTTTACCGGAAGCGTTTTCGGGAACGAGCAGCACAAATACCAAAGATACAGGTTTTCCGTCGGGTGCGTCAAATGACACCGGTTCTTTCAAGCGGATAAACGCACCAACCGTGTCTTTCACCGCCGGATGCCGACCGTGGGGAATTGCCACGCCGTGCCCTAAACCGGTGCTGCCCAGTTTTTCGCGGTTAAACAAACAATCAAATACTTCTGCACGACTTAATCCCGCCTCGTTTTCCAGCAACAAGCCCGCTTGCTCAAAAACACGTTTCTTACTGCTTACGTCCAAATCCAATAAGATATGCGACGCAGGCAAAATACTGCCGATTAAACTCATTCACTCTGTCCTGCAAGTGATTTTTCAAGAGAGTGGATTGTACTGCCTTGCTTGCATATATTCAAAAAAATTTACACAAGCCCGCCTTTACACCACTGCAATTGTTTCATTTTTGATTAACCCATGTGCACCCGTTGCCAGCCATGCTGCGCCGTATTGCCGCAACAATACATCATCAGCCAAAGGCAAAACCGGCACGGCAACACCATGAGTCAATACCGCCAGCAAAGCCTGTGCATCATTTGCGTTTTGTACTCGCCACACAACCGCATCAGCGTCTTGTACCCAACGCCATTGTTCGGCGTGGTCAATAGCCAGCCACACACGCATACCGCTCGGTAAAGAACGTATGCGATCACGTTCATCAAATGCAAAAACAATTTGTGCATGATGATTTTCCATACGCTGCCAAGGCCACACATCAAAACGTTTTCCCATTTTTGAATAGCCGAAAAAACCGGTTTTCAGGCTGCCTGAAAGTTGATTCGGAATAGCCAATGCCGTCAAAATAGGTTCATTGGCGGGTAGAAGCGGAGAAACACGCACATCATCAGCTTGCTGCCAACAAAAATTTTGCCTTTCACGTGCATGGATTGTACCGTGCCAGCTGTCGGCAGCAATGCGGTAAAAATACAGCGCAACGCGAGCGTGTTCATAATCGTGAATGCGAGTGAGCCACGGTGTGGCATGGGTAATGGAAATGCCCAATTCTTCGTGGAACTCGCGCTGCAGCGCGGCAAAAATACTTTCACCGCTTTCCGCTTTTCCGCCGGCAAATTCCCAGAACCCTGCATATACCTTACCTTGCGGACGTGAACTTAATAAAAATGCACCGTCATCACGATACAATATCCCTGCTGCGACATTAACAGTATTTCTTGGTGATTGATTCATCAAATGTGTTCCGTTATCAAAAGTCAATAATCTGGGCCTGGTTGGTTTGTATCGTTGAGAAGATATTTTCTTCTGTCCAGTGTTGTTTGAGGTTTGCACAAGGCGGTTTGGGTGGCTTCGAGTTTCTTTGTATTGATTAGCACAAGCTCAGAACAAGATAGTGGCATAAAACGAGCAAGGAAGCTTAAATTAAGAATTTAGTCAATTTATCATTTAATTCAGAATGGATTAATTGCTGGCTGTGAAATAGTAAGATAATTTCAAATTGCAGTCAAACTACGTTCCACACCAAATATCAGCCAATTCTTTACTGGCTGCCTTGATTTTATTAACATATTCCGGATTAGATTTTTCATGCAGATGAGGGCGTTCAAAATTCTGTGTCAGTGTTAAATCCTACAGTTTGATTATATCATCGAGTCTTCCTTCGAAATAAATGGAAAATTGGCTGACCGCCTGCCCCCAATTCTGTATGGGCATCGTCCATTTTTCTGATGCCTTATTGATGCCGACATACAAAAGCTTCAGCAGACTGTCCTCATTGGGAAACGCACCTTTGGTTTTGGTCAGCTTGCGGAATTGACGGTGTACCGCTTCCACCGCATTGGTGGTGTAAATCGGTTTGCGTATCGCTTCAGGATAACGGAAATACGCCGACAAAAGCGGCCATTTGTT
>NZ_JQKE01000046.1 GCF_000745895.1 Stenoxybacter acetivorans DSM 19021
GAATACAAGGGAACGCCGGAACATGCTTTCAAAATTGTCTGTACAGAACATCGCATCAATCAAAAATTTACCCGAGTTGCCCGCCCACAGACCAATGGTAAGGCAGAGCGGGTTATCAGGACGTTGATGCAGATGTGGCACGATAAAACACGCTTTCAGGACAGTGAGCATCGAAAGCTGGAGCTAAATCGCTTCATCAACTACTACAATACGGTGAAGCCCCATAAATCACTTAACGGGGCGACACCATACGAGGTACTAGAGAAATATTTTTATTTTGATGAAAAGTGTAAATAACGCGGGTAATTCTTACATATCAATCATTTTATGGCGGAAGCGGTGAGATTCGAACTCACGGAGGGGACAAACCCTCGACGGTTTTCAAGTCCCATATTTAAAAAATAACCATTTGATTTATATAACATGTGATGCCCGCATACACCATCACATACAGGGTGATACAGGGTGGTTCAGGCACAAATTCGGCACACGCTGAATTTGCAAAAACGATTAGTTGATTGTCCTTTAATAATTGAGGGTGATTAACCAATCGTTTTTTATTTTGGACATAAACATGATGAAAACTATTTTATCCAGCGCGTGGCTGCTATTCCCGATATTTGCTCACGCCAACGTACAAACTGCTGTCTACCACCCACCCGCTGCCTCACAGCGGGTTTTGTTTAATGAACTGGCAAAACAATGCGCACCAAACGTTCACCCGCATACATTACAAGCAATTGCTCGTGTTGAAAGCGGTTTCAACCCTTATGCCATTGGCGTGGTTAAGGGTGCGCTGCCGCGTCAGCCGCGCAATCATGTGGAAGCCGTTAGTGCTGCCAAAGCATTACACGCTGCCGGCAAGAATTTCAGCATGGGACTGATGCAGGTGAATAAGTTCAATCTGCCCAAATACGGATTAGATTATGAAACTGTGTTTAATCCATGCAAAAACCTAGCGGTGGGTGCAAAAATTCTAACCGATTGTTTTACCCGTGCCGAAGCGGGGCGCATCACCCAAACGGCATTGCAAAAAGCATTCAGTTGTTACTACAGCGGTAATTTCCGCTTTGGCTTTACACAGGATTTTCCGGGTCAGCCCTCGTATGTAAAAAAAGTGATGCTGGCCGCAACGACAAATTCGGCAGAGCAGACAATTAAAGTACCTGCGCCGGACAGTTCCGTGCCGATTGCGGTGCCAGCCAAAGTTTCAAGCAGCCTGAATAAAACAAAAGCTGCTGTCAGGGTTAAAAGTTCTGTCGTTGAGCAAGATGCCAATACCGATAAACCGCGTTCGGCATGGGACGTTTTTGCTGACTTCTAAAGGATACGAATAATGAAAATCCCTGTGAAAATCCCTGTGAAAACCCCTTTTTTGCTGATTGGTTGTTATGTTGCCGTTGAAACCGAGCTGTTCCGGCAATTGGATTTAAGCCATGCCGATATGGTTAATGTACCTGATGATGTTTCACACGTGATTGGTTACTTTTTACCCGGCGGTACATTTCATGCCGTGGAATGTTTTTTTGATTATGAAGCCGCTGAAAAACAAGTGGCTTATTTAAACGGCAGAGTAACCGCCATACCCACACCTGAGACAAGCACACTCGCTGTGTAAAGTCTCGCTCTATTTTTCAGGCAGCCGCCACCCTTCTTCGGCTGCCTGAAAACCACCAAACCGCTTTGATGACCTCAAGGCGGTTTTTTGTGTCTGCCGTTTGCCCTTGGGTATTCGGCATTTTTTCTGTTTAAAACAATAAGGAGTTCTTAATGAACGCAAGCAATAACCCTGTAACCGCTTATCAACAAACTGCCCGCTGGGGTTTGATGTTGGCGGCGTGTCTGCTGTCATCAGCCGCTATGGCGGCAGGTTTGGAAACCGAAGCCAAAGGCATGCTCACCAACATCAGTTCCGCACTCAAGATCATTATCGGTGTGGTGGCGGGCATTTCGTTGATGTGGCAATTCGCACAAGGTTTTATGGGGCGTAAAGAATGGGCGGATATTTTCCAGACCTGTGCGTGGATTGTCGGTGCGGCGTGTGCATTGGCACTTGCGGAATGGTTGTTCAAAAGCGGCGGGGCTATTAGCTTCTAAGCGGTATTTTACTGTTTGCGCTTATCGGCATAGACGGGCATCGCCCCGCCTTTGCTTTTTTCGTTGCCTTTCATTTTTTCAGGAAGCCCGTTATGGCTGAAGAATCCACCAACATCAACACCGAATACTCCGCTTACAACGCATTGGCGCGTGAAGCCATGTTTTTCGGGATACCGATTGTCGCTTTCGGCATGTGTATCGGCGCGGCAACCTTGCTTGCCTTGATTGCGATGCAGTTTGTCGGTTTATCGGGACTGCTGCTGTTCGGCTTGTGTTTACCGGTATTGCTGTTTTTAAAAACCATTTGTGCCAGCGACACCCAAGCGATGCGCAAAATTGCTGCTGAAGTGAAGTGGTTTTTCCGCCGTAAAAACGCACAACTGTTCAACAGCACCACCACCATTTTGTCCACCAAATACGGAAGACAGTTCGATGATTATCAGCGATTTTTTGAGAAGAATTCTTAAAATTCAACCCGCCCAAGCCGATTTTCTGCCCAAAATCAGCCAACATGTTACTGACCATTTCGTGTGGTACAACACGGGCCACATGATGTTTGTCATCAAAATGGAAGGCTTGCCGTTTGATGGTGTGGACGACAATCAATTACTGACGCACTTTATCGGCTTGCAAAACCTGTTCACTGCACTGGGCAAAAGCGGTGATAACCGTTTGGCACTGTGGGCAACCTTACAACGCCAAAAAATTGACTTCAACCGCAATTATCAATTCAGTAATCCGTTTTGCCGCCAATTTGCCGATAAATATTTGTCCCGCTTTGCCGAAAAGGATTATTTTGAAAACATTTTTTACTTGAGCGTGGTGCTAAAAAGCGAGGACATCAAAAGCGGCGTCAAAGAATGTGAGGAATTGTCTTCGATGATGCTGAAGAGCTTGGAAGTGTATGACCCAAGTTTGCTCGGACTGTATCACGTGGGCGGCACTCGGATTGATGACGGCAAAGAAGGAACGCCGCCGCAATATGCGGCATTGGATTATCCGTTGTCGTTTTCAGAAGTGTATGAATTTATCGGCAAGCTGATTAACACTTGCCGCACCCCACAACCTTTAACAGAAACCGCTGCATATCAGGTTATCGGCAATGCCGATTTGCACTTCGGTTCGGACGTATTTGAAATCCGCCCCGACCACGCACCCAGAAAATTTGCCCAAGCATTTGACCTGAAAGATTTCGGCATCAGTAAACCAAAGATTTTGGCACCCGTGCTAACCCTGCCCTTTGAATTTACTCTGACGCAATCGCTGATATTTATCAACAGCTACGATATGCAAGGCAAGATACATCGGCAGGTTAATAACCTGAATTCGGCAGGTGATAAAGCACACCACCAAATGGCAGAACTGGAACATGCCCAAGGTGGTTTAACCGCCGGTGAAATCATGTTTGGCGATTATCATGCTGCCTTAATTGTGTATGGCAAAACCGCAGCGGAAGCGGCGCAAAACGGTTCCAAAGCCACTTCTGCCTTTTTAAGCAGCGGCGCGTTTCGTTTCACCAAAAGCGGCTTTTCTGCACCGTCCAGCTATTTCAGCCAAGTACCGGGCAGCCGCGAGCGTCCGCGCAGCTTCCCGAAAACCAGTATTAATCTTGCCACCACATTTGGGATACACAACTACAGCCACGGTAAGAAGTACGGCAATCCTCTGGGCGACGGCTCGGCTGTCATGCCGATGCAAACCGTCAGCAAGACTATTTTTGACTTCAACTTTCATTTTACGAAAGACGGCGAAGACAATCGTGGTCATAAAATTGCAGGGCATACACTGATACTGGGGGCAACCGGTACGGGTAAAACGACCTTGCAAACATCCATTCTGGCATTTGCCGAACGCTTCAACCCTGCGTTATTTGCCATGGATTTAGATCGCGGCATGGAGATTTTTATCCGAGGAATTGGTGGCTCTTACTTCAGCTTGGAAGCAGGAAAACCAACGGGCTTAAACCCTTTCCAACTGCCCGATACCCCAAAAAACCGTGATTTTCTTTATACACTGGTGGGCATGTGCGGCGCGGACAGAGACGGCAAACTCACTGCTGCTGAAGAGAAAGAAATCGTTGCAGCGGTTGATGCGGTGCTGGTTCTGGATTTTGAATTGCGCAATTTCAGCCATTTGCTACAAAGCATTCCGATTATCAACGATCCAAACTCGCTTCGGGTACGTTTGGAAAAATGGTGCAGAAGCGAGGGCGGACAAGGCGGACGGTTTGCATGGTGTTTGGATAATGAGAAAAATCTGTTTAATCCAGATGACTTCTTTCGGGTTGGTTTTGATTTAACCGATATTCTCAAAGACAACTACCCGCCTACGGGTCCGGTGTTGGCGTATATGTTTCACCTCAGAAGTTTGATGATGGAACGTATTGCCGCCGACGGTGGGATTTTAGCCACCATTATTGAAGAGTTCTGGTATGCAGCACGGTTTGAAGCACTACAAGAAATCATGCTAAAAATTCTCAAAACTGACCGCAAATTGGGGGGCTGGTTGGTGTTGGTGAGTCAATCACCTGAAGATGCCATTCATTGCCCAGTATTTCCCGCAATCGTCCAGCAAACACCGACCAAGATCTTTCTGCCCAACCCAGATGCCCGCTATGAGGGCAGCTATGAGCTGTGCGGCTTAAACAGTAAAGAGTACAGTGAATTGGTGAAGCTGTCGGTGGAGAGCCGCACCTTCTTAGTGAAACAATCCAAACAGTCGGCATTCGCGATGTTGGATTTATATGGCTTCAACGATGAAATGCCGTTCTTGAGCGGTTCATCGGAGACTGTGGAGTTGCTGCATAAAATCATGGCGAAACATAGTAATGATGTGCAACAATGGTATCAGCCGTTTGTGGAAGCAGTACGAGAGCGAACCACGAGCCGTAAGGCTAAAGCCAAAGCCTTAATTTAATTTTGTAACCAGCCCGTCAATGGATTTGACGGGCTTTTTTGTATCCATAAGGAGCATTACCATGAAACGCATGAAACGCATGAAACGCTGTAAACTCGTATTCAAACACCTCGCTCTTGCCGCTTGTCTTTCAGGCAGCCTGATGATGAGCAGCCCCATTGTCATGGCTTCGGGCATTCCCACTTTTGACGGTGCAGCAGCGGCAAATGCGCTGCAATCATTGTTAAATATGAAAGAGCAAATCGACAACCAAATCCACCAGATTGCCGAGCTGAAAGCACAAGTTAAAGCAGTATCGGGGGTACGCAATGTTGGGCAAGTGGTGAATATGGTAAAAGATGAGCTGCCGGCTGAATGGAAAGAACTCGCGTCAATCAATGTCGGCAGTTATAAAGACATTATGAAAGGCACAACCTATACCCCTGAAGACGCGGCAAAAGCCCTATTTGCCAATAAGCAGCAAACTGAGAAGATGTTCAACGAAATGAGAAATAACTTGCGTGATATGCAGTCATTGATGAACGAAGTCGGTACCACGTCCGACTTAAAGGCTTCGGCAGATTTGCAGGGAAAAATCACCGCGAAGCTGGCAGTATTTCAGGCACAGCAGATGAAGCTGGATATGATGCAGAAGATGTTTGAGTTGGAGCGAAAAATAGCTACCCAACAGTATGAATCCCGCCAAATTTGTTTAGCGAAACATCTGGGTGATAAAAACTTTGCCGCTTGCCAGTAATTAAGTAAAGCACCCATGCACGGATATTTTTAAGGAGAACATTATGGCAGGTACTGCGTTCGCGGATATGACGAACATGTTGATAGACGGCATGGGTGCGAACTTAATTGCCAAATCTGCCAATCTGATCGCGGGGATAACCCCCGCGTTTACGGCAGGATTTGGCGTTTATGTTTTGTTGTGGGTAATCAATGCTTATGGACGGGGAGTTGATGAAAATATCGTGGACTTTGCCAAGCGCATGATTGGCTGGCTGGTGGTGATCGCTTGCGCTTTTAATGCGGGTATGTACGCCAAAATTGCCATGGCAGCCTACGGGCTGCCTGAAGATTTGGTCAATATGTTCGGTTTTACTGAATACACAGCCAACGCATTGGATGCGCAGTTTACTGCTTTGAGTGATGTTATCGGCAAATTTTTGGCAAGTACCGACGAACAGAGGACCATTCTGGAGCCCATTAAGTCTATGGGTATCTATTTGAACGCTCGCATCGTTGCCATCGTCATCTGGTTTTTCGGCGGTATTTTCCTGTCGTTCACCTTGGCTTTTTATCTGGTCGCGAAATTATCGCTGGCTATGGTGTTGGTAATTGGTCCCTTATTTCTGGGTTGCATGCTGTTTCCCGCCACACGGCAATGGGGCATGAACTGGATCGGGCAGATTTTAAACTATGCAGTAACCATATGTTTCTATACAATCTTAGGTTCCATTCAAAACAATGTGTTTAGCCAACACATGAGTAGTTTAATGGAAATTCTAACCGGAACCAACGGTATTAGTAATCAGGTCAATGAAATCCTGTTTATGTCGTATATTTTTATGCTGGCTGCTTCAACGATTATTTTTATAGTGGTAGCATGGAATATCCCAAGCATTGCAGGGGCATTAACAGGCGGCGCAGGTGCTTCCGCAGGTGGCGTGTTGCGTTCTGTGATACAAACCGGCGGCGGTATCAAAACATCGTCGTTAAACCCAATGAAGTATTTTGGCAGTAAAGACGGCGGCAGTATTTCCTCTAAATAAAAGGAGCAAAACATGTTTAAATTATGGCTATTGGTTACCGCATTTTTGTTTTTCGGTCTGCCTATGTTGGAGTTTTTCGGTGTGATTGAGCAAGGCAATTATGGTTTTGCCGTTTTAGGGTATATCGCTTTTACCGTGATTTGTATTTTATTGGCACCCAAAGGCTATCCGGTGGTTATTGTTGATGATCGTCGGAAAAATCGAGACTAAACTCCGCTTCTGTATTAAATCAACCCAACAAAGGAAATTTTAAGCATGAAGAAATATTGGACACTGATATTACTCAGTTTTATCACCGTTGGTTGCGGCGAAAGTGAAGAAGAAAGAAGAAAGCGAGTAACCAAGGAATACACGGAATACGAAATATGTATGAATAAAAATGTAAACATCAGAGAGCCTGAAAAGATGGCTGCTGCCTGCAATCATTTATACCCAGAAGAAATGAGAGAGGCAATGAAAAAGCATCAGCAACAAGAAAAAGCAGAATCAAAATGAAACCCTCTGAAAGCCTGAGACTACATCGGCAAAGTATTTTGCAAGCCGTTCAACGCCATCGGGTCAGTAATCCGCGTGTGTTTGGTTCTGCGCTTCACGGTACAGATACCGAAAACAGCGATTTGGATTTGTTGGTGGATACTGAAGCACGTACTACATTGTTTGATTTGGGCGGCTTGCAATATGAACTGCAAACTTTACTGGGGGTGTCGGTAGATTTGCTCACACCACAAGACTTGCCGCCGAAATTTCGCCAACAAGTATTACAGGAAGCCAAACCCATATGAAAGAAAATAGAGCCGTCGATTATTTGGGTTATATGAAAGATGCGGCATTTCGTGCCGTTTCTTTCATAGAGGGTTTAACTGAAACCGATTTTATGGAAGATGAGCGCACCCAGCAAGCAGTTGCCATGAGTTTGGTGGTTATTGGTGAATCCGCAGCCAGGATTTGTGAACAATGCCCTGAGTTTATAGCAAAATACCCTGAAATCCCGTGGCAAGCCATGCGCGGTATGCGCAATCGCATTGCACACGGCTATTTTGAAATTAACTTTCACACGGTATGGGAAACAACAGTGCAGAATTTGCCCGATTTATTGCAAAAATTAGAGCAAATTACGGCACAAACGCAAGAGCGTGATGATGATTATGAAATAGAGCGATAAGTACCGCAAATCTATTCCAAGCCTTTTTCTTCAGAAAAGAGGCTTTTTTATTGCCCTTTCATTTTTTCAGAAAGCCTACTCATGAAACTCGAATACATGATTCCCCAACTTCTGGAAGCTAATGGTATTTTGGTTGTCTGAATAAAACGGGTTTGCTATATTCGTGTTTTTACCGAGGAAAGCGAAATCATGTCCGAGCAATTTTTTAAAAAGAAGAAAGGGGAGATAGGGGAAAAATTATTTGCTGCATGGCTTGACCGAAATAATTATCCCTATATTTATGTTCGACAAAGCCAAAAAGATTTTTCAGCTTTCCTGAAAAAGATTGGTGCAAAACGTCCTGATTTTCTGGTTTTTTTACCGGGAACCGGTTTGATCGCGGTTGATGTAAAGAATCATACATTTTCCAAATCCAACGGTACAAGAACGGTAAACATTTCTGAAGATGGAGAATTGACTGCTGCCAGCCAATTCTCCAAATTAACAAAACTCCATCTTTGGTATGCTTTTGTAGGGAGTAAATCTGAAGAAATTTGTGATGAATGGTATTTCACCTATGCCGATGAAGTGCCAAACAAAGGAAAATTTCGCAAGGGAGATAACGGAATTTTTTACGTACTGGCTTTAGAGGAACTCTGTTGCGTTCGCGATAGTCTTGACGGTTTATCTTCATACGCCAAGGTGTCGTTGTTTAAGTAAACAAATTAAGTAGAGGAAAAACACGCCGAAAGCGTGTTTTTTATTGCCTGAAACAAACAGATATGCTTTAATGTTTGCACTGCTTTCAACAAGCAGCTGGGTTTGGCGACCTATTTCTGAGTAAGGCACACAATGCCGCTGACGCGGCTATTGTTTTGCATAGCCTCCTTCTTTATGGGCAAGGCGTATGGGACATCGCAAGATGTGCCGTAACTTACTCTACGGTTCGCCAACCCGTACGACCTTGCTCACCTCATTTGGCGATGAGAAGCAAGGACTTAAAACCTTGAGTAAGGGGTATTACTGTGCAAAATGCAATCTTAACATTCCAAGAAAACCAAATCCGCTCATTCACCGATGATAAAAACGAAATCTGGTTTCTGGCAAACGATGTCTGCGATATTTTAGGCTACTCAAATTCGCGAGATGCCGTCTCTAAACATTGCAAAGACAAGGGTGTCGCGAAACGCGACACCCCCACCAAAAGTGGTAATCAAGAAATGGTTTACATCAATGAACCCAATCTATATCGCCTGATTATCAAATCCCGCAAGCCCGAAGCAGAGCCGTTTGAACAATGGGTGATGGAAGATGTTTTGCCGAACATACGCAAAACCGGCGAATACAAAACGTCCGCCAAACGCGGCAGACCGCGCTTAACCCAAAAGCCCGAGTTCCCTGAACATTTGCGCATTACCCGCCCGATACGCAATCGTGATGACTTATCGTTTACCAAACGCGATGAAAACGGTGATTTACTGAACTGGTATGTGCCTTATGACCGAGAAAACAGTTGGCATGAAAATTATGGTATCGGTGCGATTTGGTTTGAAGAGATTGCCGAACTGGCAAAACACAATCCTGAAGAAGCCTACTATGCCATTAAATTTTCTGCACCGTATGTGGCACATTACGTCAAATTAAAAGAAAGTCCGCACAACGGACAAGCCAGCGGTTTTTATCACCGCATGGCGGTTTGGACAATCACCGGTATTCTTGCCAACCAAGGACAAGAACCGCAATTGCCGTTTCAGCCCGTGTATATGGGTAAACCACCGCTGGAGGGTTTTGATTACTTTTTACAAAAAGCCGCCCCGCGCCGTGAACTCACACCGCAAGAACAATATGCCATAGACCAACGCGCCCGAGAGCTGGCTAATGAGTGTCATAAATTATGCTACGAACGCCGCCGTTATGAACTGATGTTGCAAGCGGTATAAATGCCAACCAATTACCCAAGCCTTTTTCTTCAGGAAAGAGGCTTTTTTATTGCCCTTTCATTTTTTCAGAAAGCCTGCTATGGAATACGAAATGGAGAGGTAAAGAAAAATCGCCACCCTCGAAAGGCTGGCGGAAACTTGCGTTTTTTGGTTTTTGGCTTGTTTCTATTGACTAAACAGCAATATCAACGCTAAGATAGCCCTAACATCAATTTTGACGGTTAATCGAAACTTGCCTATAGCGATGGACAGTTTCATTGTCTAACCACTCCTTTCCGGGGTGGCTTAACTACAAAAAGCCCCATTCGCACTGGGGCTTTTTGCTGCTTAGCCCCGCCGTGATTACACCCAAAGTCTGCTTTAGCTCAAAAATGGGTGTAAGAATTCCTAGCATGATTTAGATGACTGGATGCCCGCACAAACAGATAAAGAACGGGTTTATGCCTTATTAAAAACCGCCATTTCCAACATGCCTGAACCGGAGGCAAAAAGAGTAACACAGTGGCTGAATGCCGCTTTGGAAAGGAATTTTGATGAATAACCATTTAACAACATCTGCTCATGAACAATTATGGCAAGAATTAGCCAATACTCAGCCTGATAGTTCAGTTGTCAATGAGATATTGGCTTCAGGGCAACCGATTTATTATCGTGAAGACGATACGCCCGCAGGTTTGGAAATCAAAGAATACCCTGATGGGCACCGTGAATTGGTACGTTTTTCCAGACAAGGTGATGAGGTTATTCGGATTTTATGAGTATAACAAAATCACAATTATGGGTATTCGCCGGTCCTAATGGTGCTGGCAAATCCACCTTAGTTGCCAAACATCATGTGCAACAACGCATACCTGTTATCAATCCTGATAATATTGCCTACCAAGTCAATCCTGAACAACGTGATAACGTGTCCATTATTGCCAAAGCAGGACGTGTTGCCATTGAACAACGAAGACAATTGTTGGCAATACACAATTCTTTCGCGATTGAAACCACACTTACAGGTAAAAATGAACTACAGCTGATGAAAAAAGCCAAAGAACTGGGCTATAAAGTCAATTTGGTTTATGTCGGGTTAAAAGATGCTTCACAGTCCAATACCCGTGTCGGAATGAGGGTAAAACTCGGCGGACATGATGTTCCCGAAGCGGATATCTTTCGGCGATTTGATCGCAGTTTGGCGAACTTGCCTCAAGCCATTGCCATCAGTGATCGCGTATTGATTTTGGATAACAGCGGAAAAAATCATCGTTTGTTGCTCAATATGGAATATGGCAACACTAAATTCATCAGCTCAAATTTACCTGATTGGTTTAGGCAATCAATCAGGCTGCCTGAAAAACAACAACAGGGAGCAGTGAATATAAACCACGAACAAGAACGTGATGATGATTATGAAATAGAACGATAAAAACGAACATGATTAAAAACCGAAAAGCCTGCTGTTTCCTGCGGGCTTTTTTGTTGCCTGAAACAAACAGATATGCTTTAATACTCGCACTGCTTTCAATCAAGTGGTCGGGCGTGACAACCTGTTTTGCATTGGGCATTCAATGCCGCCGTAGCGGCTATTGTTTTGTCTGTTGATACTTTATGGGCAAGACATACGGGCAGCCGAAAGGCTGGCTGTGTTCCTAGTGCCACAGTTTGTCACCCCGTATGTTCTTGCTCACCCCCGCGTGACAACGGGCGAGTAAGTTTTAAACTTGCACTGGGAATATCACCATGAAAAACAATATTTCAGTTTTTAATTTCAACAATACGGAAATTCAAGTTATCAATAAAGACGGCGAAGCCTACTTTGTGGCTTCGGAAATTGCCGAAATTTTGGGTTATCGTGAAGCCTTTAATTTAACTCGTGTTTTAGATGATGATGAAGCTGCCCCTCACAATATGAGGATCAGGTCTGAAAACGGTGTAGAACAAGACAGGAGTGTTACCATTATCAGCGAAAGCGGTTTGTATCATGCTATTTTTAAAAGCCGCAAAAAAGAAGCCATGAATTTTCGCAAATGGGTAACGTCCGAAGTCTTACCCAGTTTACGCAAAACCGGTGAATACAAAACGCCCGCTAAACGCGGCAGACCACGCTTAACCCAAAAGCCCGAATTCCCTGAACATTTGCGCATTACCCGCCCGATACGCAATCGTGATGATTTATCGTTTACCAAGCGCGATGAAAACGGTGATTTACTGAACTGGTATGTGCCTTATGACCGAGAAAACAGTTGGCATGAAAATTATGGTATCGGTGCAATTTGGTTTGAAGAGATTGTCGAACTGGCAAAACACAATCCTGAAGAAGCCTACTATGCCATTAAATTTTCTGCACCGTATGTGGCGCATTACGTCAAATTAAAAGAAAGTCCGCACAACGGACAAGCCAGCGGTTTTTATCACCGCATGGCAGTTTGGACAATCGCCGGTGTTCTTGCCAACCAAGGACAAGAACCGCAATTGCCGTTTCAGCCCGTGTATATGGGTAAACCACCACTGGAAGGTTTTGGTTACTTCTTACAAAAAGCAGCCCCACGCCGTGAACTCACGCCGCAAGAACAATATGCCATAGACCAACGCGCCCGAGAACTGGCTAATGAGTGTCATAAATTATGCTACGAACGCCGCCGTTATGAACTGATGCTGCAAGCGGTATAAATGCCA
Organism: Stenoxybacter acetivorans DSM 19021; assembly: GCF_000745895.1. Classification (GTDB taxonomy): domain Bacteria; phylum Pseudomonadota; class Gammaproteobacteria; order Burkholderiales; family Neisseriaceae; genus Stenoxybacter; species Stenoxybacter acetivorans. The sequence continues at coordinate 12,516 of NZ_JQKE01000046.1, forward strand.
ACCAGTTACCCAAGCCTTTTTCTTCAGGAAAAAGGCTTTTTTTATTGCCCTTTCATTTTTTCAGGAAGCCTACTATGGAAATCGAAACTTTAATGTTGCTGGCAGAAATTTTGCCGTATGTGCAAATGACATTACTTGCTTTTTTAGCATGGTCTATTGCGATATTTTATTTTTAAAGTTGTATTCTATCGTCAGGAAAGACCTTTAATTCGTGCCATGAATATAAAGGGAAAAAACTGGTTTTATAGCCAATTCGTAATGCAGTCGTTTCTCTTGGCTTTTCCATAATTAAAACCAACTGACACGCGCATTTTTGATTACCAACATTAAACATGGCAGCCTGAATATCAATGGCAAAATTCACTTTAGAATTTGGGTCAATCATTTTAGGCTTTGAAGTAATTCCATTTGAAACCGCTACAATTTTTTCAGGTGCGATACCAATCACCCAAATATAACTCAAAGTGTAAGACTGGTTTGCCAAACGTCCAAATTGAAATTTCACTTGTGTATGCTTACCGTCTGCCAAATGGAATACTTGCATATCAATCGGTGGCGTAATCAATCGTCTTTGTTGAACATATACCGTAGCAATTGAAAACACTGCCGCTGCCACAGAAACAAATGCCGCTAACCAAGTCATTATCAGGAGCCTTTATGAACCAAGAATTACTGCATTTTATCGTTTTAACCGATGCAATTTGTATTACCTTAGAAATTTTTTGCCTGTTTTGGATTTGGCGCAGACACTTGTTTTCATGGTATTGCCGTATTTTATGGCATTGGGAAGAACGCCGCCGTACTAAAAAACATCACCGCCTTTAAAACCGCTTTTAACCAAGAGCGGTTTTTTTATTGCCCTTTCACTTTTTCAGAAAGCCTAAAACCCCATGAAATCCCTAATCTTACTCATCATCACCTCCGCTCTGCTCACGGCTTGCACTTCAGCCCCCAAGCCGCACGGTACACCGTTTCCGATTAACACCGAAGCCGTTTCCAAGGACAGTCAATGAATCCGAATTTAACCCACACCGACCAAATCGAAGCCAAAAAAGCCAAGCAAAACGCCCGTCAGTTTATTCAAGCCGCCGCTGCATTTGAACAATCCGAAATTGAGCGGGTTAAAAAAACCAACAAAATTGCGTGGCGAATTGCCATTGGTTCGTTGGTGATTACTGCGTTGTCAGTGGTTGCCGTTGTCGGGCTGACACCGTTAAAGCAAGTGCAGCCGTTTGTGATTCGCGTCGATAACAACACCGGGGCTACCGATATTGTTACCGTCGTAAAACAACGCGAACAATCCTACGGCGAAGTGATTGATAAATATTGGCTGGCGCAATACGTCCGTCAACGTGAGGGCTACGATTGGCAAACCATTCAAGACAGCTACGACACCACCATGTTGTTGTCTTCGCCGCCAATTCAGCAGGAATTTGCCAAGATTTACAGCGATAACCCACAAGCCCCACATAAAATCCTGAAGGACGCTTTTAAAGTCGTTGTGAACATCAAAACAATCAGCTTTATCGGCACAACCGCACAGGTGCGTTTTGACAAAAAAATGATACCGATTTCAGGCGATACCAGCCGCACCTTTCCGCCGCAGCCTTTGATTGCCACGATTGCTTACGAATACAGCGATCAGCCGCTGGCAGAAAAAGACCGCCTGATTAATCCGCTGGGTTTTCAGGTAATGAGCTACCGCGTCGATCCGGAAAACGCACCTTAGGAGAGCATGAATGAAACAATGGTCAGTATTTTTAGCGGCGCGTATTTTCAGGCAGCCGGCAGTGGTAATCAAGGCAACAACAGCGGCAATCATTGCCGCTTTTTGTTTGCCTGTTGTTGCCGAGACCCTGCCGCAATCGGCGGGGAAAGATTCACGGGTACAAGTGGTTGAGTATCACCCCGACCAAGTTTACAGAATACGCGGCAAAATCGGCAGTGCGTCTATGGTACAGCTGGAAGCAGGTGAAACCGTCAGCGGCGACAATGCTTTATTGGGCATGGGTGATGCCGAAGCGTGGAAAGTTGCCGTGCAAGGAAATAACATCATTTTTAAACCGACAGTCAGCCGACCTGAAACCAATCTGATTATTCAAAGCAATAAAAGAACCTATGTTTTTGCTTTGTCTTTGCTTGGCAAGACGAAACAAGCACCGACTTATTTATTGCGTTTTGCCTATCCCGACAGCGTTCAAGCCGCCCGTAACCAAGAAGCCGAACGCACTGCCAAAGCCATTGAAACCTTAACCAACAACGGTGCAAACAACCCCACTTATCAATACGCCGTAATGCGTAATCTGGATTATTGGGCGTATGGCGACAAATCACTTGCGCCAACCTCAGCGTGGGACAACGGACGATTTACCTATTTCCGTTTTGACAACGCCAAAGATTTACCTACTGTATATCGGGTATTGCCCGACGGCACGGAAGTTTTGGTGAATGTTCATATTGATAAAGACACCGTTGTTGTTCATGAAATTGCTGCGCAGTTTATTTTGCGTTTAGGCAAATCGGTGTTGGCTCTGGAAAACCGCAATTACCACAGCGGTGAATTTAACCGTACCGGCACCGCCGACAGCAGCACGGTACGTATCGTCAAATAAAGGACAACATCATGGCATTTTTTAAAAAGAAACAGGATAAAGGCGATTTCTCACAAATCGCAACACCGAGCATGGCGGATAAGGTGGAAGACAACACCATTGAAGCGGGCTTACCCTTAAACGCAGACAGCGGTAAAAAGTCGAATATGGGTAAAGTCGGCTTGGCGGCAGGTGGCTTGCTTGCGGTGATGTTGATTGTCGGCGGACTTATCATGATGACATCAGGAAAAGACAACACCGAAGAAGAAACGGCTAAACCCGTTGCCGAAGCGGTACGCAATACCCAGCCAAAAGACTTTAGCCAAGATAAGGTCGAGCTGGCAAGCACCGATTTGGATTTTGGCGCGACTTCCGAACCTACCACTGATAATGAAGCTGTACCGTCTGATGAGATGATGCCTAACCATGCTCAAGCACAACCCGAAGCCACTGCTTCCGCCCCGATTGATGAAAACCGTTTGCGGCGTTTGGGCGGTGAAGTGGTTTTGCCTTTGGCTGAACGCAGCAATACAACAGCCGGCAACGATACCGAAGGCAGTAATCAGCATGTTGCCGATAGCAGCGGTTTTGGTAACAGCAGCGGCAGCACCGGCTTCAGCGGCAAACTCAATCCCACCGCTACACCAACCGTTCGCGCGATGCAGCGCGGTAATCGTGATTTGCTGTTAGCCAAAGGCACAAATATTCAATGTGTGCTGGAAACACGGATTATTACTACTCAGCCCGGATTTACCCGCTGCCAAATCAGCCGCGACATTTACTCAGCCAACGGCAAAGTATTGTTGCTGGAACGCGGCTCGAAGATTATCGGTGAACAAACCAGTGCATTGGTGCAGGGACAAGCCCGTGTCTTTGTTCTCTGGAACGAAATCGAAACCCCGCACGGTGTAAAAATCAACATCGCCAGCCCGGGCAGCGGTGCGTTAGGCGAAGGTGGACATGAAGCCAAAATCAATTACCACTTTTGGCAGCGATTTGGCGGAGCGATTTTAATCAGCCTGATTAACGACGTTGCCGAAAACCTGACACAGCGGCAGCAGGGCATGAACGGTAATAACAACAGCATCACCTATGAAAACAGCAGCGAAGCGGCACAAGAAATGGCAACCGAAGCGTTGAAAAACAGCATCAATATCCCGCCGACGGGGACGGTTAATCAAGGTGCAGTGCTGAACATTATGGCAGCGCGTGATGTGGATTTCAGCGGTGTGTATGAATTGGTGCCGAATCCGTGGGTGTTTTAAGGAAAGCAGCAAGATGAATGTAGAGCAAAACATTTTCAGAAAATTTATGAAGCGGGGGGTTAGGTATGACTAAGTCGCTTTCCCCGCTTCGATATCCGGGAGGTAAATCGAAAATATATGAGAAAGTCAAAAACCTAATCATAGCCAACGGTCATTGCGACAGAACGTATGTTGAGCCGTTTGCTGGTGGCTTTGGAATAGGCATTGGTTTGCTGTGTGAAGGCATTGTCCCATCAGCTGTACTGAATGACTATGATTCGCACATTTATCACTTTTGGTATGCGGTTTTGAATGAAACCGAGGGGTTATTACGTTTGATTACTGATACGTCAATTACCATTGAAGAACGTGAGCGGCAAAAGCAAAAGTATAAAGACATGAACACCGACCCGCTCACAGATGGGTTTGCCACGCTGTTTCTAAACAGGGTTAACTTTTCAGGTGTTATCAAAGGCGGGCCTATTGGCGGATTAGACCAGTCTGGAATCTATAAAATTGATAGTCGATTTAACAAGGAAGACATCAAAAGCAAAATCAAAACAATCGCCAAACTGAAAAGCAAAATCAAGCTTTTCAATGAAGATGCTGGCTATCTCATTAGGATGATCCTAATAAAAATGAAATCACCTACGTTTTTGAATATTGACCCTCCATATGTCGTCAAAGGCAGCCAACTTTACACCAATTTCTTCACAGAGGACAACCACCTAAACCTTCAACGGGTCATTATCAAGCACTTAGGTGCGGAGTATCCCTGGATAATCACATATGACGATTGCCCACTTGTCAGAGACCTTTATAAGAGGTTTTATATGAAAGAGTATGAGATTACTCATAATGCAGGCGGGACTGTGCGGGGGAAAGAACTTGTTATTACAAATATTGCACCGGCTCATTTCAAGTGGTGAGTCATTGAGGAGGAAATCATAGAACGTCAAAAAATATCATACATAAAGCCAAGTCCTAAACCCCTTTTTTCTGATAAATCAACACACCCACCCGCTCACCGAAACGGTTTTTTTACGCCCAAAATTTTTGAGCAATGAAAGGAAAAACAATGTGGTTAATAATTATTGATGTATTATTTATTTCTCTTTCGGTTTATCTTTTGATTTATTTCGCATCACGTTGGCTTGAGAATTACCGTATCAATAAAAAGCGCATTGCCGAACTGGAGTGTAGACTGAAAAAAATTCGGCAAGAAAAAGAAAAATTCATGAGACGGCAGGCGCAAAATCAGCTTGAATAGATCGGAACAGGCTGCCTGAAAAAGATTCCAGGTTGCCTGAAAAAAGATAATAATTTATTTAAAATCAATTGGTTTGTATTGAAATACACTGGAAAATATTGATAAAACAGCGTATAATGGTTACTTTTAATAATTTACAGAATTTTTTATCTAAGGGAAATATCATGACTGAAATTGAACGTATGAAAGAAAACATGCGCCAAGCAGATGCTATTTTTGCGCTTGAAGGATTTGAAGCAACTGAGTATAGGCATGCAATTAATGCTGCACTGTTGGACGGGCGGGTAACAAGAGCGCAAATAATCAAAGAACTACTTGATTATGCTAATAAATATAAAACTGCTGATGGCTTTACGGAATCACGAACTTGGATATAGGGTTATGGTAAAAAATCAATATATCGGTGATAACGGCGCTTTGTATAATAAACTTGGTATTACGAATAAAGATGATCTTAGAGATATAGAATATAAGATAACTATCGTTCGAATTGACGAACTTATGGATAACAAAAAAATTCTTAATATCCAAAAATTTGGTTTTGAGCGGCAACAAGCCATTCATCAATACTTATTCCAAGACATCTATGATTGGGCAGGAAAAATTCGAACTGTGCCGTTTTCAAAAGAAATGGGAAACGGTTTGGTATCTGTGTTTAGCGACCCTACTGCCATTAAATCAGATTGGGTTTCTTTAGAAAAGCAGACGAATGCTTTTGTTCATGCTGAAAATTTGAGCTTTGCGCAAAAATGTGAAGCATTGACGGATATTTTTATTGAAGCCAATCACATTCACCCATTTCCTGAGGGAAACGGGCGCAGTCTACAGGTTTTTATGAGACAATTGGCACAGATTCAAGGCGTGGATTTGGATTACAACAAAACAAGTCCGACCGAATGGAATATGGCAAGCGCGGTCAGCAGCATATATGGGGAATTGATTAACGAAAATGATCAAAAATACCTTATTCCGTATCCGCCTGACACTAAACCGATCAAAAAAATTTTTGCGAAAATAGCATATTTATCGCAAGAAAATGAACAAATTCATAATGAACTCGCCGCTGCCAAAACCCATTGCCACAAAAAAGCCGAGCAACTAGACAGCATCAACCAAGCCAAATTCAACTACTACGAACAGCACATGCTGAAATTGTTAAACGGTTTGGCAGACAAACCACGCACCGAAGCCATGCGCAACTTTTATGAAAACGCCTCGCACGACATGAACGGGCAAGCATTCAGCTGGGTACACCCGCTGCAAACACCAAAGCAGCAAGCTGCCGAACAAAAACAACGGCGCGAGCAAAGCAACACATCAACCGATTTACAGCAGCAAAACAACGATTACGACTATGACCGTTAAACACTCAGCACTGAAAGCCAAATAACCTATCCTTTTTTTCTGATAAACCAATACACCTGCCCGCTCACCGAAGCGGTTTTTTTATGCCTGAAAGTTTTGAAGTATGACACAACACACTGCAATACGTCCCGATGCCACCGTCCGCAATATGCTGGACCGGCTTGGCATCTCTGAATATTTAAACCGCGAAGGCGTTACCGAAGTCGTTATCAACCGCCCCAACGAAGTTTTTATTGACGCTGGGTGCGGCTTTGAACGGATTGAAGACGAACGCTTGGCGTTAAAATCACTGGAACAACTGGCAAGTGCTTTAGCGATATACAACAGCAAACATCTCTGCTTTGAAGAGCCGATTCACTCAGTAACACTGCCCGACGGCGAACGCGGACACCTCATGATGCCGCCCTCCTGCGAAGATAAAACACTTGTTTTTGCGCTGCGCAAACCCTCAAACAGCCGCTTTAGTTTAAACGACTATATCGAGACTGAACGCATCACTCATTTCAACGATGTTTCAGGCAGCCTGAATCCCGATAAACCCGTTACTGAAGACAATCACATCAACGGCAAACACTTCCGCGATTTAGCCGATTCAATGGGTTTGCCAAATGATGTACCACTGGCAGATTGGCAGTATCAAATGCTGGCAGCCAAAGCCAACCGCGACATGGATACCTTTTTTAAATTGGCTGTGGCACATAAACTCAACATTTGCATGGTTGGTGGCACCGGCTCGGGTAAAACCACCTTTACCAAAGCGATTGCCGATTTGGTTTCTGAAGACACCCGTATTATTACTTTAGAAGACACCCATGAACTCAGCCTGCCCAAACACCCCAACCACGTGCATCTGTTTTTTAAGCAGCACATTACCGCAAAAATGCTGATTGCCGCCTGTATGCGCTTAAAGCCCGATCGCGTATTTCTCACCGAATTGCGCGGTGATGAAGCGTGGGATTATTTGAGCTTACTCAACACCGGACACCCAGGCGGCTTAACTTCGGTTCACGCCAATGACGCACTCAGCGTACATGCACGAATTGCACAACTGGCAAAGGAGTCAAGCACAGGGCAAACAATGGATTACAGCTACATACTCAACAGCGTTAAAGCCACGATAGACATCGTGGCTTTTTTTGAAAAAACCCGTTTAACCGAACTCTACTACAACCCAGTCGAAAAATACCGTGCTGTTCAAGGGCGGCTTTAAGGTTTTTTACCCGCTTCACCCACCCCAACCGCCTGTTCAGGCGGTTTTTTTATGTTCATACAAAGGAAGTTTTATGAATCAGAATGCAACACAAGCTCACCACAAGCACATCACCGGCAAGAAACTATTGCCGGTGATGATTGCTTTAGCGTTTTCACAAAATGTATTGGCAGCGGGATCAGGTGTTTTTCTTACCAGTGTCGGCTGCTTAACGGAAGCCACTGCGACACATTCTAATGATGTGGCTATCGGTTGTGCTACCCAAGCCACAACTTCTGCTCCGGGTAATACCGGAAATATTGCCATTGGCTTACACGCACAGGCAACAGGAGATGCATCTTTGATTGCCATTGGTTCAGATGCAGCGGCAATGGGTTCGGGTTCAATTGCTCTCGGATGGGGTTCAACGACAACAAATATCAATAGTATTGCCATTGGAACAAACAGTGCTGCTCAATCACTCAACAGCGTTGCCATGGGTTATGAAGCTCATGTACTTGCCAATGCCAGCAGTTCAATAGCATTGGGTACACTGTCCTCAGTTGATGCCAACTCTGCTGTTGCACTGGGTTATAACGCTAAAGTTTCGTTTGCCGCTAATAATTCAATGGCACTGGGTTCTAATTCATCGGTTGATGGTACAAATAATATCGCGCTCGGAAATGCTTCATCAGCCAATGGCAACCGTAACAATAACGCATCCTTTTTAACCAATCAAAAGGCAAATGGCGAATTAAATATTGGTCCAACAGGAGGGTATCGCCGCATTACCGGTGTCGCCGGCGGCGAAATTGACACCGATGCCGCCAATGTCGGTCAATTAAAAGTGGTGAACAACAAAGCAGATGCCAATACTGCCAGCATCACTCAAATTCAAAACACATTAAACAGCATTGATACCCAAGCCGTTGCCGACTTGGGCAGTAATGTTGATGCTCTGGGCAACAGCACTGCTGCCAATTTGGGTGGTGGCGCATCTTATGATGCCGCAACCGGTACGGTTTCTGCACCAAATTACAGTGTACAAGGCAGCAACCACAATAATGTTGGTGATGCACTGACGGCTTTGGACACCCAGGGCAATCGCATGAAAAATTTTCTCTCACCATTTTAATCAATTAAGCCATAGTGTATTATTTTCCATAAATTATTCTCATCAGAAAGAAACTCATCATAGAAAAAACAGATAATTTGTTGGATTTATTGGTAAAGATTAAAGATCCACGCGGAAAACACAAAATTGCTTACTCGTTGCCTGCCATTTTAACCATTGCCATATGTGCCTCGTTGGCAGGGGCGGATACTTTTGTTGAGATGGAGCAATGGGCAAAAGAAAAAATTGAATGGTTT
>NZ_JQKE01000047.1 GCF_000745895.1 Stenoxybacter acetivorans DSM 19021
TACAAAACCGGCGAAGTGAGCCGGACGCTGTAAACCCCGTTTACAGTTTTAGAAAATCATCTGTTCACGGTTCCGGCTGTAAACCCCGTTTACAGCTGAAAAGAAATCCATGAACCGGGAACGGATACAAAACGTAAAAATAAATTTTAAGTTTCCTAAAAGGATTTTCAAATATGAACCGAATTATAGTAACAATGATAGTGTTTAGTTTTCTAATCTTATGTATGGATTCTATACCTCATTATTACCCGATTAATAAGTTTTCTTTGTCATGGAGTTTGATCTGTTTGGGTGTATCAATATCAATGGTTTATTTTTTTGTACGCCAAACTAAAAAGTATCTGGGAGAACAGAGAAAGAAAGACGAAGAAGCTGAAGAAAAAATAAATGAACAAATTCGCCTTTTTAAGCAGTATCTAAAATGACATACTGTACAGTATCCGAAATAACATACTGCAAAAGGCTTTAAGGGTAAGGGGAGTTAAGTGCGGCAGACGGTTGAGATTGAAAAAAATTTGGTTCAATTGGTGAGTGAAGCCAAAGCGTTTTATCGGAGCTGCCAAAATTTGGAGTTAGTACTGTATCTGGTGTATCAGCGCAAAACTGTAAACGGGGTTTACAAGGAATATCCGATTGAGGACTACCACATTCCGATGATGCACTGGGCAATGTGGCAGAACAGTAAACGCAAAGTAGTGATGGATTGGGCAGTGGTGTCGCAACAGTTAGATAAAGCGAATGCGTCTTTAGATGAACGGCTACAACACATGCAAATTCATATGCGTATGCTTCAATTCACTGCATTGGCAAAAAATCTGCAAGTAGAACTGAGACAGGCCTACATTCTGCAAAACCATTTGCTGTATATGTTGGATATGGAACATTTCAGCATCAATGATTTTAAACGCATGACTTATTTTAGTAATTAGGGATACGTAACTTATCAGCGTATATCAAATCACATACAAGGAGTAGGAAAATGGAACAATTTCTTGCCGCAGCAATAGCGACAATTTTGTTGTGGATAATTCTCATATGCACAAAAGATTTATTCTTAGCAGTTCTTGCAGCAATTTGTGTAATGTCTTTTGCTCATGATATGAACCATAACTATGAGAAGAAAAGTCAAACAGAACAGAAATAAACTATAGACAAATGGGCACTTTATATAAATGAGAATAATTGTATCTTAAAAGAGGCAATAATTGATGTGAATACCAAAAAAGGCACACAACAGCAATATCAATGTCCTAATGGGGTTGTTGTAACCTTAACCGGTGAGCTTGCGAGTAATCCTCAATGAATGATGTTGGCAACAGAGATTACAGAGTAGCTTAAAACCAGACTCTCACTCGCTTTATACCTATACCGGATACAGAAAACATGAGTAGCAAAGGTTTTGTATGTTTGGCAGCGTAGCTTTGTGTTGAAAAAACACTGTAAACGGGATTTACAAGATTTTTGCACTCATTTGTAAAAATTGAGGATAATTCCATTTTCTTGTAAACCCCGTTTACAGTGTTTCTGGGAAGTTAAACTTTTAAAAGGAGCATCAAAATGAAAAAATTGCCGGTAATCGTATGCGCTTTATCCGCATCAGCTGTGCTGTCGCTGTCAGGCTGCTATTACGGAGCCATTAATGTTCCGGCGGTGTTGGTTGGGTCATATTTGGGACAGAAAGCCACTTACGGTAACTACAGTCCGGTGGGGAACTCTTGGCGTTTAAAAGATACAGATATTCGCAAATTGACAAACTCACCTGACTTTAAAATTATTCAATTGGCACAGCTGAGCAACAAGAATCAAATGGTGCAGATTTTGCCGGACACGCAATCTTTTCGCGTGTTTGACGCAAACGATTTAGCGACGTACCGGCAAGAAAAAACGGCTGTCAATCCCAAATGGAATGACCATTCCGTTGATTACTACGCCTTTATCTCTTTAGACATGAAAGATAAAGATTTGAGCGATGTGGCCGACAATGTTCTGAAAAATAAAGGCTTGGTATTGGCGCGCGGCTTAAAGAACGACTCGCTGTCCGAAACATTTAAGGCAGCCAAGGTGTTAACCGACAAAGGCGCGATTGTTTTATTGGCACCGGCGATTATGGAGCAAATGAAAGTGAAGCGTTCACCGACATTTGCCGACGTAGTGGTTGCGCCCGACGGCAGTTATGGCTGCACCCGACCCGACAGCAAATCGTGCGCTACTTACAGTGGGCAAGTCGGATTTTTACGTCCACTGTTTGAAATTAATCTGTAAACGGGGTTTACAGTATAAATACAATCTTCGTTCACCTTTTATTCCTGCTGTTTTTTTCTGTTGTTTTTTTCCGACAATTGACACAATAAATTGTGTCGGATTATCTTGATAGGCGTTTTGTATGCCCTGTTTTGTTGCTTTAAGGCATTGCTGAAACGGTTGTAAACGGGGTTTACAGCCGTTTTTTTGAAAAATAATCGGTATTTTTAATCATTCAATCCAAAAATAATTGGTTCAGTTCACAATTTCAGCTGTAAACGGGGTTTACAGCTGAAACAGTAAGACCATGAATGAAACGCTTGCAAGCCAAAAGGGCAATAAAAACCGCTTGACACAGGCGTTTAAATATTTATAGAATACAGAACCCTTAATCATGATGGGTTAATTTACGCTGTTGTTTTACGATATGCGTTTTTCCCCTCTGTTTAAGGAGTTTTATCATGTCTATGTATCTCAAAGTTCGCGGCAATCTGGGGCAAGATTGTGACCTGAAAACGGTTAATGATACCGGTTTTGTGCTGAACTTCTCTATTGCTTCTTCCCGTTACAAACCCAAAACCGATGCCAGCGGTAAAACCGAATATGAACAAGACGGTCATACTGAGTGGATAGATTGTGAGTATTGGAATCGCAACGCCGCTCATCTGCACAAAATACTGAAACGTGGTATGCCGGTGGTGGCAATGGGTGAGGCATGGGTGCGCGAATGGCAAAATAAAGATGGTGAAACCATACGCACTTTGCGTTTACGGGTTGCCGAGCTTTACATTGTACCGGCCGAGCGCGTAGAAGCCATTGATCTGCGTCCGGCACGTTCGGTAATAACCGATTCGGCAACAACCGCTGCCGAAGATGAATCGCAAGCTGATGATACCGATATTCCGTTTTGAGTGATTTTTTATGCGCATTCCCGCTCAAAACAAAACCTCTTTATTGACCGACATACGCCAAGTCGGCAAAGCCTTTCGGCAAGCATTATGGACGTGGGTTTGTAATGCTTTGCCGTGGTTGCTTATGGCTGCTGCGCTGTTGTTTGTTTGCCGTGCCGCTTTGTTGTGGCTGTGGCAGTCAATTCTTGCGGGGTTACACTGATGAAGCTGTTTTTGTGTGAAAAACCCTCGCAGGCAAAAGACATCGGTAAGGTGTTGGGGGTATTGGACGGGCGTTTTGACGGTTATTTCAGTAAGAATGATGTGGCATTAACGTGGGCGTTTGGGCATATCTTAGAATACGCTATGCCCGATGCTTACGGCGAACAGTACAAAAACTGGGGCAATTTGGACGCATTGCCGATTGTGCCACAACGCTGGTTGATTGTGGTCAAAAAAGAGGCAAGTAAGCAGTTTGGTGTGATTCAAAAACTGTTAAAACAAGCCGATGAAGTGGTGATTGCCACCGATGCTGACCGTGAAGGTGAGGTGATTGGCCGCGAAATTCTGGACTATTGCGGCTATCGCGGCAAAGTATTTCGTTTTTGGACTTCGGGACTTGACCCCGCCTCCGTCAAAAAAGCCCTTGCCGGTATTCTGCCCGGGCAAAAAACCGAACCGCTGTATCAGGCAGGTTTGGCACGTTCCCGCGCCGACTGGCTGGTGGGCATGAATTTGTCACGGGCTTATACGGTGGCATACGTAGCGGGTTTCGGTAAAGAACACACTTTATCAGTGGGGCGTATTCAAACGCCGACTTTAAATCTGGTGGTGCAGCGCGATAAGATTATTGACACTTTCGTGCCGTATCCTTACTACACTTTAGCGGTCAGCTTTGTGCCGCAAGACAAAGAGCCGTTTAAAGCGACGTGGCAAATCCCCGAAAATCTGCGCAACCAAGATGGTTTTTGTACCGACAAAGCGGTTGTTGATGATTTGGCAAAGCGCATTCACGGCAACCGATATATCATCGATCGAGCCGATACTGAGCTGAAAAAAACGCCCGCACCTTTGCCTTACAGTCTTTCTGCACTGCAAAAAGAAGCCAGTAAGCGTTTCAATATTTCCACCGGTAAGGTGCTGGATATTGCTCAAGCACTGTATGAAAAACACAAGCTCACAAGTTATCCCAGAACACCGTGTCAATACTTACCGCAATCACAGCAAGCCGATGTATCGCGTATTTTTACCGCACTGGAAAGCCTTGATCCGAGTATTTCAGGCAGCCTGAAACAGGCTGATCCATTGCGTGATTCTCGGGTATGGAATGATGCTCAAGTCAATAAACATTCGCATCACGCCATTATCCCGACTTCTGTAGCAATTTATGATTTAAATACCCTCAGTAAAATTGAGCGTGATATTTATCTGATGATACGCAATCGCTATATCGCACAGTTTCTGCCTGATTATCAATATGAAGCCACGGTGATTTTAATTACCGCTGAACAGCAGTTGTTTAAAGCGATGGGACAGGTACCAAAGCAGCAAGGTTGGAAAGCATTGCTGGGACAGACAGAAGACCATGATGATGACGATAAGGGCAGTACACCCTTGCCTAAAGTCAGCGCGGGCGAAAGCGTTCAGGCAGCACACGTTTATCCCGAAAGTAAAAAAACCACACCGCCGCCGCGTTTTACTGAAGCCACATTATTGGACGAAATGCGCACCTTATCTGATTTTTTAAAAACAGTGGGTGATGAAGCGATTAAAAAGGTATTGAAAAGCACTGAGGGACTGGGCACTGAAGCCACTCGCGCTGCCATTATTGGGCGGCTGTTTGAAATGAAATACCTTGATAAACAAAAGGGCAAAATTTCTGCCACCAATAAAGGCAAACACCTGATTGCCGCGATACCGCCTGCCGTTGCCGACCCGATTACCACCGCCAAATGGGAATTGGCGTTGGCCTGCATTGAGGCGGGCAGACTGACTTTGGCTGAGTTCTTAAGTTTTCAGGGGGCTTCTTTGGGTGAGTTGGTGGCACAAGCAAAGGCGGATGCGGTAAAACGCCCACCGCCGATTGCCGCCGCCAAACCAAGTAAACCTCAAGCGGCAGCAAGCCAAATTGGGCAGACTTGCCCGACTTGCCAAACAGGTACTTTGATACGGCGAGATTTAAAGAACAATCCCGAAAAACCATTTTTGGGTTGCTCAAATTATCCGAAATGCAAGCATTTTGAGTGGTTGAAATCGAACTGACAAGGAAGAAATATGGCATTGCTTATTGACGGCGATAAACTCTTGCGTGATTTGCGTCTGCCGTATTTTACCATTGCCCAATTGCGCGAGATGAAAGTGGGCGATTGCTATGAACTCTTTGATGTTTACGAACCCGGTTTATGGCAAGGCGATATGAGTGCATCTGCCAATGCCTTTGCCGCCATTGAACGGGTGTATGGCAGCTGCCGCTTATCGGGTTTGTGGTTACTAAACATCGGCAATGCCAAACGGCGCGGCTATTTGTATGTTGATGAAATCCGAATAAAGCTCCTGCCCAACCGAACATTCGAGTTACTACCCTACCGTCAAGGCGGCGAACAAGCCGCACTCAATGGCTTGCGTTTATTTGTCCGCATTTGCCGGCTGGCTCATCGCTTGGCAGTGATGGCGAGGAATGCAGGCGCAATAGAGGACGCATTGAAATTACGCCCGTGCCTGATGAATGAAGTAGAACGCCGTTGCGGACATGAAGTGGCATTCCTGAAGACATTGACAACAGTTGATAAAACGAAGGAAAAGTCATGACGCAAGATATATTTATTGATTACCTGCATCGTGTGCAACGCATTGTATCAGCGATGTCCGATAACGAAAATGATGAGCTTTCATCAGTAAACCAATTGGTGGAACAGTTACCAATATTGGCAGAAAATTATGCAGACAGAATGATTAGTCAATTGAGTTTGCAAGAAAACATCGGAACAGCAAGTCAATCATACTGTTCCGATTTGGCAGCCAAAATAAGCCTGTTGATGAAACAAGAAACCGATGTTCCTCATTTGAAAGAAATTACTTCTTTACTGGCAATGGATAAAAAATTTTTGATCCGTATTTTGGAAATTGGTATGGGTATTATTCGTTTTTAACCTGCTCAAGATTCATGTGGAGAAGGACAACCACAGCGAACCATATTGATGCGTTTGCCGATGGTGTCCATTAGCGCACACCGTGCATCACTATCCATAGAAGGTGAGTCACGAATAAATAGCATTAAATCTCCAAATAGTTCACTGATGGCATCAAAACGATTTTGTAAATCTTCATGACTAAAATCTTCATTATTCATGATAAATTCCTTTTTGGTG
The DNA here is from genome assembly GCF_000745895.1 of Stenoxybacter acetivorans DSM 19021. Lineage (GTDB taxonomy): Bacteria > Pseudomonadota > Gammaproteobacteria > Burkholderiales > Neisseriaceae > Stenoxybacter > Stenoxybacter acetivorans. The sequence continues at coordinate 6,500 of NZ_JQKE01000047.1, forward strand.
GGTTGATTAATAGGAAGCTCAATCGTACCAAATGTCCGCGAGACATTAAACCTGCTGACAGCCGGGAAAGACCGGCTTACTCAAAAAGCAAAATTTGGGAGGAAATTAAAATGCCGTGGTTTGAAAAGACGTTGCAGCGTCGATTGGACACTTTGCAATTACCCAAAGCACAGATTATCCCGTTAAACAATACGGAACGTTTAGAAGCGGTTATCCGGCTGAAATTGAACGTGGCTACCGTGTGCCGCCGGTTCGCCAAACTTCGCCTGTTTATGGATTTATTGATGACGGTGGGTTTTTCGGTGTCGTGGCTGACGTTTTTAACGGTGATGAATTTCGGCGGTGATCCGTGGTGGTTGCTGTGGTCATTAACGGGCGCAACGTTTTTCAGCATTGGCTTTGTTTGGGGTTATACCGATTTTGGTTGGGAAGAATTCAAAACAGCCAAACAGCTTACTCAACAAGCGAGGGAGTTGAGGGGCAATGAATCGGCGTGAGTTTCTGCAAACAACGGCAGCGGTGGGGGCAGTCATTTGTTCAGGCAGCCTGTTGTTGCCGCAAGACGCTTTAGCCGTTACCAATATGGCGGATTTTTGGTTAAAAAGTCGTTTTTTGGAAGCGCGTCGCGCCGATACCGGTGAGAAGCAATTAATCCGTTTTTATGACCAACAATACGGCTATGACCCCTACGGCTACCGCGCCGCTTGTTGGTTGCTGCGTGATGCGAAAGACCGAAACGCCATGGTATCGGTGGATATTGGACTTTTAAATTTGGTGTATGCCATTCAAGAGTGGGCGCGTATGTCCGGGCGGACGAATCCTTTAATCACAGTGAATTCCGCATACCGTACTCCGCGCCGCAATGCGGTTATTGAGGGTGCTGCACGGCATTCCTTGCACATACAAGGGCGTGCCATTGACATCACCATGCGCGGTGTGGATTTACGCCAAATTGAGGCAATGGCGAAATATTTCAAAGTGGGCGGAGTGGGTATTTACCGCTCATTCATTCATTTAGATACCGGGCGTGTGCGCTCTTGGCGGGGATAATCATGGAACAGCAGCAAACCTCCGAACAACAGACCTTAAGCAAAAACCAACAATTGGCACAAATCAAAGCATATTTGTACCACCAATTTGAGGTATTGAAGGAATTCAAACCCTTGGCATTGGGTATTGATAAAGACATCATTGCCGCTTTACCTCAATTTGACAAAACCTTGGTCAAACGGGCGTTAAGCAGCCACTGCCGCCACCCGCGCTACATCAATAATCTGGCACAAGGCGGTAAACGATATGATTTGCAAGGCAACGAACAAGGAGAAGTAACGCCGGAACAACAAGCCAAAACCGAACACCATCAGGTACTGAAAATCCAAGCCGTTATTGAGTATTTAAATCGCGAATACACGGTATTCAAACAACTGAAACCTTTATCCAACAATATTCTTAATGAATTGACTGCTGCCCTACCGCAATACGATACAGCATTACTGAGAACAGTCTTGCGCCGGCATGTTTTTCGCACCCGCTACCTAAAAGCGGTTATTCGGGGTGGTGACCGGCTGAATCTGCTCGGTGAAGTATGTGGCAAAGTATCGGCGGGTGAGCAGAAAGCCGCTCAGCAACAACTGGCACACCTGGCGGACAAGAAACAGGGGCTGAATTATGAGTGATTTTGCTTTCCGAAAACAGCAACTGGATAATCCGCCGCTGTGGGCAAACGATGTACTACAGGCTTGGGACGAAACCGCTTTTGAAAAGAAGCGGAATTTTATTCAAAGTCATTATTGGACAGCACAGGGCAGTGTGAATGTATTTAATGTGGTTGGGACAATACACGATGATTACAAAAATAAGTCATGGCTGAATTTGCTGCAAAACGGCAAAAGAATGCACACTAACTTACCCTTGCTGGCAGAAAACCCCGGCTATTACACACAAGCAGGCATTTTAAGACAACCGACTATGGATTTTATTACCACTGACGGTATCCATTTTTACATCAATAATGACGGTAATCACCGAACCTGTTTGGCACGGTTTTATTTTTACAATTTGAGTTTAACGCATATCCATAATATCGAAATAAACCATTACCGCATTGATGAGCCGTTTTACTATGTCTATACCCGGCTTAAAACGATTATTCAGGAACTGAAATTACCCATTAACCTGCAACCCGAACACACACGAATGAAGCGCGAAGACACCGGTGGTTGGAAAGAAAGTTTTTTCAGAACGGTTTTGCAATGGACTGAAAACGGCAGAACCGAAACTTTGGATTTTGAGGCAGCGGAGGCCAAATGGTTGATGTTAAATCAGCATGGCGGCGGGTTGAGCCGGAAAATCAAACGCTTGATAGGAAAAAAATAAAGGCTTGTACCAAAACTATTTTGATTTGAAAAATAAGAATCATGGCAACCAATATAAAAAAGCCGACCCATACAGGTCGGCTTTGGCGTTTACTACAAAAGCAAATAAGCATATTGCGCCGCCGTTTGCTGCAAAGCGGCAATCAATTTCGGCAAAGGTGGGGCGTAATAGTAGCTGTTTGGCTCACCCAACAAATCCCAAAAATAGTCGTTTAAACACCATTCGTAATTTTCTGGTTCACTGCAAAAAGAATTGCTGTCACAAAACCAAAATTTCACCACCATATCCAAACAACCATCGCCTGGGCAAGCCATGCTGATTTGTCCTAAAACGGCTTTCATCTTGTTGCCGGGTAACTCAATGCCGGCATGAACGATGATTTCGGCAAAACTGCCTGGATACTGTTCCAAAACCGATAAGGCTTGGATAAGATGGGTTAAATTGACACGCAAGATAATTCGGTTGATTTGCTCTGCCCATTCAGGGCAGCTGCAGCTGATGTTATCCGGCTTGATGCCGTCAGCAGACAGCTGTAATTGCAACATCAATTTGCTGTTGCGCCCGTATTCAGCAACAGTACAACTGAACGCTTGTGAATCGGGGATTGAGGCGGTCATCGGGTATCTCCTTAAAAAGATGGGGATACACCTACCCATGAACGGGGATTGGTGTTTCCCCATATGGGTTAAAAAAGCACAGTTAAGCGCGATTCAGAAAAAAGATTTGCCGTCCCGGTACGTGATAGGCACCACTCAGCATCTCGCGCAAACGTTGCTCTGTTTCGCTTTCTGCTTCGGTCAAACCTTGGTTGCGGTAGTCATCGGTAAACGCCGAAAAATCGCGGTTCCATTGATAAAATTGCGGCGAAAAAAGTTCACATTTTTTCGGCACGGGTTTACCTGAACAGTTGTACAAAATATTGTCCGACCCTATGTCATCATCACTGCGAAGGTAATCCAGTGTGATGGTGCCGTTTGTATCAATACTGCCGATGTCCACAAAGCCAAGTACCGGGAAAAAAACTTTGATAATGCGGGTTTTCATATGGTTGCTCCTGGATAAAATGAAAAACAGGAGCAAACCCCGACAGGAATTTGCCCCTGTGGGGGTGGGTTAAAAATCAAAATGGTGTTTCACAGCCGGACGACTGACCGTTCCTGACTATTTCTTCTTCGCCATCAGAAAAATCCGTTGGGTCATAGCCGAATACTTCACAAGCAAAGTCAATGACGCCATCTTCTTCACACGGATAATCTTCCAATTCACCGTCCGCTCCGAGGTAATAACCGGCAAAGAAACAGCCCTCCTCGAAATAGTCGGCACGCAAGCTGAGCGTGGGATAAACCGCGCAAATGGCTGAGTAAATCCCCTCCGGCGGTGACCATGCGGTATCAAAGCTGAGGTCAATGCAATCGTCTGACACCGAGACATAGCTTTCATAGGCGTCCCATTTGGTTCCCCAATTGATCAGCCGCCAGTCATACCAGTTTTTGGCACCGAAACGTTCCAAATTGCGTTCATAAGCAGCAGAAAGCTCAGGATTGTTTCCTGCATCAACAAGATTCAGTTCTTGAGGCATCGGGCAAATGCCCTCAAAACAAAAATACGGCTCACCTTTATCATCGGTTTTGACGATACGGGCAGCCAGTTCACGGATTAGGGCAGGTTCGCCGCGGATTTCCACCGCATTTTGACACCAATTGGGCATGATAAAACTCCTAAAAAAACGGGGATACACCATGCCCCGCAAGGGAATGGGTATCCCCTTGGGGTTGAAAAAAAGACAAACAAAACCCACCAAACGCAAACAAGGTTTGCGGGGTGGGTTTCAGGGTTTTGCAACAAAAACGCGGTTAAGCGTCAGGATTTGGCATGTTCGGATTTTTCTGCTTGCTCTTTGTCGATGCGTTCCACTGATTTATGTAACCAGTGGATAAAGGCAAAAATAAGCGCGACAAAAGTCCAAATCACGGCAGTTAATAACCAATTGTCCATTATGCTTCCTCCTTACAAACGCGATTAAGCATCAGGATTCCGCGTGTTTGGATTTTTCTGCTTGCTCTTTGTCGATGCGCTCAACGGTTTTATGAGCCCAGTGAATAAAGGCAAAGATAAGTGCGGTAAAAGTCCATAACACAAAAGTTAAAAACCAATTGTCCATTATGCTTCCTCCTTAATGGTTAATTTGGCACGGTTTACTCGAAGATAGTTAGCACCATAAGCGCAACCATACCCGCTCATTAAACAACTGAGCAAGTTCAGCAACTTGGCTAAAAACAAACCATCTCCAAACCAAGTAATCGCCAGCACCGCCAATAACGACGCTTTGGTTGCATCATCAAGGATTTTAATCCAAGATTCCAAAGTATCGTTTGGCACGGGAACAGGAATAATGAGTTTCTTTATCATAGTCCTCATTTTACCACCTCCCGCCGTGCGGCTGACAAGGTTAAAACATCAAAATAAGACATAACTGCTTCCTTTCTGTAACAAAAAAGCGTGAAAGACAGTTATGCCCTCGCGGGGATAATCGTCCCCACGCGGGTTGGTTAAGCAAATACCTGAATGACAGGTTGATTGTTACTGCAAGTGCCGTCATCAACACGAATGCTGATTGATGCTGTTTAACGGTCGGCATCAAGACTGTAAGCAGACAGTCGGCTGTTGAAAACGATCCGCTGAATCAAAAACAATTCATTGTCTTAAGTCATTTGCACCCAACAAATCACTTAAATCAATGCTGCCGGAAACAGGAACGTATTCTGATTTGTTTAAATCACTCACAAAGCATTAGAATAGGCGCGACTGACTGTGCATTAGAATAGGCGCGACTGACTGTTTGCCGCGTATTTCCTCCTGAAAAAACAAACGGTAAGTTAAAAAATCAAAACCGGGGTTAAGACAATCCGATAGCGGCTGAATGCCGTTATCGGATTTTTATTTGTTGATACTTGATAACATTGTTCAGGCTGCCTGAGGCTGCCTGAACAGAGAGGTTTAAAAAACGCATCAAAACGGGATTGCGCTCCAAGGTGATACACTACTGAATGGTAACCACCTCACCATACCGATCCGAACCATGCGTTAAATCAATGGCGCGGATGCGCGGCACAAAGCGGTCAAGCTCGGTAACCACCACCACAGAATTGCCTTTGGAATCGGTTTGCTGCTCTTGGGTTTTGAGCTTGGTTTTGTGGGTACTGCCTTTAATCAGCAAGCGTTGCCCGGTTGCCGATTCCACCACACCATTTACCTGTCCTGCGGCCAGTGCCAATGCCGAATGCCACTGCCCTAAACGCGTCAATGGACGACGTTTGTCGGCAACAACATGGCTGTTGAATAGACTGCCAAACTGTGTCCACAGGGTTTGACCGCGCAATGCCGGCAACTCGGCGGCCAAACCGTCTTTATCCACACACAAACTAATCGGACGAAACACCCGGTCCGATGCGGCGGGAACGGCATAGCAATAGCCGGGAAACTCGGTTATCGTGGTGGCGTGCTGCCAGTCTGCCAGCTGCTGCTGTTGCATTTGCAACTGTTTTTTACCAATGGCAGCACGATTTTTGGGCTTAATGCCCATAATCACCACCTGATTAAAGGTATCAACACCTGCCTGCCAAATCCGCAGTTCGGTAAAGCGTGAGGCGATTTCGGCGGTAAAGCGTTCGGTCAACGACTGGGTCGGCACAATCAGTACCAATACACCCTCGTCTTGCAGGGTGTGTGTGGTGAGATTGAAAAACACTTCTTCCCAACGCGGGGTTTTATCGCCTGCCAAATCATCGCGGGTTTTAAAACCGTAAGGCGGATTTAAAAACAACACACCCACACTTTTGGATTGCAGCACACAGCTCTCAATATCACCGCGTACCACGAAACCCAATTGCTTGGCAGTGGCAGCAGCACGTTCGGCGTCCAGTTCCACGCCAATGGTTTGGCAATCGGCTTTGTCTTGCCGAAACGCCTTGGCAAGCACGGCTAAAGCATCGCCCTCTCCGCAGCAAGGGTCAAAAATCCGTAAGCTGCCGCTGCCGGCTTCCAAGCGATCAATAATGCCGTACAGTGTGGCATCATCGGTCGGGAAATAGCCGTTTTTAGCGTGGTTATGCGCAACGCGAGGGTGCATTAAATGGTTGGTACTCATCTTCAGGTTTCCTTGTTAAAAAACGGGAAACCTGCCCCATATGGGAAAAAGGTTTCCCGTATGGGGTTGAGAGATTGCCAATGCCGGGTTTTCAGGCAGCCTGAATCAACAGGCTGCCTGAAAAACACACAGATTAAGCAAGGGTAAACGGTTCTTCGTCTTCCCACACATCATCGTCAGTTTCCACCAACACACCGCCGCAGCACGGACAGTAGCGGTAGTCCTTACTGTTCTCCGGCATCCAGTCAAATATCCAAAAATCACCGCCGCAGGCGAGTTTGTACCAAATCTCTTTGGCAGCGCATCCGTGGCCGGCTTGGATTTCGTCTTGGGTGTAGTAGTAGGTGCGTTTGGTGTAGAAGCAGGTTTTGGGGTTTTGTTGCATGATTACTCCTTGAATGTTCAAAAAAATAGGAGCAAGTCCCCAAGGGAGCTTGCCCCCTTGGGGAGAGGTTGAAAAAAGCGTTAAGACCTCAAACCGTTTCCGCCACCAACCGTTTCGCCAACTGTACTTCCACCGAGTCCTCGGCCGAATTCAAGATGTCCAGTCCGGTATCGGGCATGTCGCCTGAGGTGGATTGCGCCACGGCGATTTTTTTTGCCATTAGCTCCAAGCAAATTTGCTGCGCCGTGTTCATGTAGCCGCCGAAATACACTTCGACCGGTTCGGTTTGCCCAATCCGCCATGAACGGCGTGCCGCCTGCATCAGCGTATAAACGTTGTAGCCCGTCTGCATGAAGTAAATGGTCGGAAACTGCAGCAGGTCTAAGCCGGTTTTGACCAACTCGGGATTGCTGATGACGACTTGGCAGCCTTCGTCCAAACGTTCAGATACCCAGTCTTCACGTTGATCGGCTTTCACCGAAGCACGCAACACTGCCGCTTTGATGCCATGCCGTTCAAACAGATGTTTTAATCGTGCCGTGGTGTCGCGGGTGTCGCTGTAAACGGTATAAACCAACACGCGGCGGTTTTTTGCCAATGCGTCTTGAACCACTGCCAACACGTCCGCTTCTTTCGGTGAAACATCGTCTTCGCCAAACAGCGCAGGTGCTTGAAACAGCACTTGCTTGTAACGTTTCCAAATCACAGTTTCTTCACGGTCACCGCAATCCGGCCATGCCAGCAGCGCATTGGTAACCACACCGGTTAAAGTGTTGTCGCCTTTGGAAACCGCCGCTCTCAGTTCAGCTTGCAGTTCCAGCTTCATGCGGCGGTAAACCTCGGCTTGTGCCTCGGTCATTTCCACAGAACGGAAGATTTCTTGATAGCCGGGCAAAACACCCTCGCCCAAATCCCGCAGTTTCAAAAACACTGTTATGGGCAGGACATAACGCATAATCCCCAGCGGTGAAAAACCGGGGGCTTTGGCGGTACGTACTTGATTGCGGCTGGCTCTGGAACTCGAAAACGATCCGTCTGAGTATTCGTTGCCGGTACGGGTTTTGATGATGTCTTTCAACACCCCATGCTGACGCATAAACGCCATACCCGCTGTTCCCAGCGTTCCCGATTTGTTGTACGCAAAACCATCTTCCAGCATCAACTGCGGATTGAGCCGCCACAGCAGATAAAACAAGTCATCGGCATAGCCGCCCATCAGCGTCCCCGTTAAGCACAATTTCTTGTGCGCACAGCGCGCCAACACGCCCATTGCCTGCCCTTGTGCCGTACCGTAGTTTTTGTACTCATGCCCCTCGTCTATCACCATTAAACCAAAGAAATTCTTGGGTAAATAGCGTTTGATAAATTCGGTCGGCTGATAGCCGCCTTGTCCCAAAGAAAACTCCGCACGGCTTAAGGCGCGGTCTAAGCGGCTTGCCTGACGTTCGTTGAAGATAAACTCACCCTCATCGTCCATCAAATTGGCAAAGGATTGGATATTGTTTTCTAAAATCTCTGCCAGCATCTGTTCACCGAATTGATGTATCAGCTTTTCAGCAGTCTTTTTACCGACGGTAGGCAGCCGGCTGATGGCAGACAACACACGGTCATACACCGATACCGGTGCTTCTTGTGTGTTTTTACGGCACAAGGTCCACAGCGGTTCACCGCAGCGAGACGCATTGATGTTTTTGCCGGTTTTGTGTTGGCAGTACGAACGCGTATTGCTTAACACTTGGCGTAATTGATCTTCACTGTCATACGCGTGATTATCGCTGTCGCAAATTTCGCCGCCGCATTTCGGGCAGCAAAATATGCGTTTACGCACCTTTGCCAATGCGTCATCGTCAAACTGAGATTGATAACGCACGGCATAAGCCGCCTGCCAATGGAAACCCATGCGCATACGCACCCGCCCTAAAATAAAAAACTCAGGAACGGACACTCGTTCACGGACGGCAGCTCGGATACACAACAGCTTTGTCAAAGTATCGGCACCATTCAGCACCCACACCCGTGCTTCGGGTATGGTTTTGAGGATTTCACGCCGCCATTTGTAAACCAAATGCGGCGGCGACAACACCAAAGTACGCGGATAACCCTCGGCATACGCCACGGCAGCCGCCGCGATTGCCATCATGGTTTTACCGGTCCCCATTTCCGCATTAATTACCGCAGCGGGCTGGTTTTCCGTAAACAGCAATTGATTGACGGCACGCACTGTGTCGCGTTGTGCCGGAAACAATCGACGGCTTAAACCGTCCATCACGGCTTCGTGTTTGGCGTGGATTTGCGAAGTGTAAAGCGGCTGATTCTGTGCGGTTACGGCGTGAAACAAACTGTCGCCGAAATCGTTTAAGAACTGTGCCAGCGGTAGAGAATTGCCCTCTGACTCGGCTTGTGCCTCAGCTTCGGATTGATTGATGATTTCATCATTGTTTAAAACAGGGTTTTGCATGATTAAAGCTCCAAAAAAGAAGCGGGCGCAAAACCCCGTGCGGGATTGAGCGTCCCGCGATAGGGTTAGTAAAACAAAGGTGAAACCTCGCTGTCGGCGAGATTTCGGCGTTAAAAAGGAGAAAGCACCGCGTATCAAATCCATTCAATACGGGTGCTTTCAATCAAATGCCGTAAAACGGCGGGTTTTGTGTGTATCACTGTTGTATGGTTTACCTGACTAAAGTAAAACCAAGCAACAAACGAATACACCAATCAATACACACCCAACAACAGGGAGGATAAGCCTGCGCGCTCAGTGCCTGTGTTGCCGGGCAGTAAGAGCGGTAAGAACATTAGGGGTGTTAAAAGGTTTTACTGCAAATGCCGTATCAACACGAATGTTGATTGATGTTGTTTAACGGCTGACATCAAGACTGTAAAGCAGACAGTCGGCTGTTGAAAAATGGGCTTTATGCAAAACTTTCAGGCTGCCTGCAAGCCTTGCATAAAACCCACTGAAAAGTGGGCTTGTTCATACTCAACACCGCTGAAATCAATCAGCGTAAAAGGTTAAGAATGCTTGTGTTCGGCATTAAACGGGGCTTTCGCTTGTTCAGCCTGCTCACGCGCGCGCCGCTCTTTTGCCATGCTTGCGCCTGCAATAAAACAAGCTAACATGATAACAGCAACAATGCTGCAAAAAATCGCAAAAGGTGTCATTTGTCTTCTCCTGTCAAAATCAGTGCAACTGCCAAAAAGAATGTAGCCACGATAGTGGCAAGTACGGCAAAGATAATACTGATTTCTTTATCATCATTGAAACCCGTAAAAGTTTCTGCCAATAATGCACCTGCCGCCAATTTCAGCCATAAAGTGATTTCTTTCAGGCGTTCTGTTGATGGCTGTAACTCTTCTATATACAGCAGTACGATTTCTTTTAAGGTAGTGTAAACGAACACTATGCCGTTTAACAGCTTTTCCAGATATTTCATCAAGCACTTCATGCCTGTCCTTTCAAAAAAACGCTGGACAGACATGCCCCAAAGTGCGGGTATGACTACCCGGCAGGGGTGAATGCAAAAACAAATACGGCTGTCGTTGCAAAGGAAAACCACCAAACAACCACAATCAAGCCGCTTGTTTCAGTACCCGTGCAGGGTAACGAAAATCCATTTGACCTGTTTTCAGCATGGTGCTGATAATCTCGTCAAAGTTTTCAGGCAGCCGGACACAACAGGCTTTGATACCGAATACACCGCCGATGGAAGACAACCGGTCATCAACATCAGGCGGGTTGTGGTAAATCAAATAATCACCGCCGTTATGAGCTTGATCCGATGCGGTCATGCTGATTAAGCGTTCCAGCACCGCATCGCGCCAATCGTCCAGCAAAGGAACATCAGATAAGGCTTGGATACATTGCCACGCACCGTTTAACTGTGTTTCGGTGTCTGTGTTCGGCGGCTGTAACAGCCATGCCGTGCGTGTATCGTGATTGGCTTGCAATACTTCTTCGGCATATAAAAAGAGGTGTGTTAACACCCCATAGTTATGCGTGTGTATTTTGCTTACTCGCTTATGCAAAGCCGAGAAATACCGTGCCGTGCGTTTGTGCGGAAAATAGGGTTCATCTTTTGACAGCCGAAAACCAATCTGATCATTACCCAGCGTTAATGTCGCCAGAAGAGCCTGAATATTGGCTTCGCGACCATAAAGCGAAGCAAACATCAAACGATTGTTGTCAATCAGAAAAGCATCACTGAATAAATCACCGGCAGTGCCGCTTAATTGAAATAGAGGTGAGTGCATGGTGTTTCTCCTGAAGTTTAAAAAACAAAACAGGGGATACACCATGCCCTTTTAATACGGGGAATCGGTATCCCCGTGAGGGTTTAAAAAATAAAATCACAAAAAATCATGCAGCCGCTGCATCAGGCAAATACCAAGACTGGGTTTTGCCGTCAAAACGATAGCCGTGTTCTTTGACTTGGTTTTTCAGTTTGTAAAACAACTCACGCTCAAGCGAGCCGTCAAACTTAATCGGCGAAATACCGCTTGCCAAACGTTGCGACAGGGTCTCTTCATCGGATACCCAATCGTCATCGCTGATTGGTGTATTGCTCACTTGTAAGAGCGGTACATTGAGCGGTTCGGCGGCAGCGTTTACCGAATCATCATCAGCCAGAATCTCAGCCACTGCCATATTGGCACCGGCTTCGGCTTGCTCTGATTGATTCATGATTTGGGTGTGCTGCCAATCCAAACCGGCACACATTTTTGTGAATGAGCCGCCGTTCCATGTATAGGCTTGCTGGTAAATTTTATCCACCACAAACAAGCCTTCATAACTGCCCTCGGTAAATTGGTCTAAAGCATTTGCCTTAACCTCAAAATTACCCACGTCAGTGAGTAATTCAGCCACCATAAACGGGCCGCGCTTACCGGTACGTTCCAATACTTTCAGTGTACCGCTGATAGAAAAAGACATGATGTATCTCCTTGAAAAAAGGGATACAGGCAAGCCCCAAAGGGATAAGCATGTATCCCTTTGGGGTAAGTAAAAATAAGACAACAAGAAACCCACCGAAAAATCGATGGGTTGTTAAAAATACTTAAAAGGCTTGATTGGAACGCAGCGGTAAGCCATGTTTCTTTAAGCCTGTATAACTGCTTGAAGTCCAGCAACATGCGCGGAACGACATCATGTGTTCCATGTTGCCGTGTTCTGCCAAAATGTCGAGTATCCAAGCAAAGGTTTCCGCTATTTCAGTTTCAAGGCTGCCTGAATTGACTGCTTTGAACACATGCTCGTAATCCAAGCGGTCTTCAGCAGTTTCCAATTGACATTGCCCGTCCCCTGTTTTCAGATACCAAGATACCAATGAGACATTTTCTTGGTATTCTCGGTTCAGCGTCAGCACAATAGCGGTTTTGTCGCCGTAATAAGTGGGCACTGCCAATACCGCCAGCCGTCCCACTTCGCCCAGTAATCTGCCGCCATCACAGTAACCCAAGGAATGAATGCTTCTGTCGGGATAAGGATCGGTTGCTGCTTTAAAGCCCGGTAAATGGGCTTTTAATAAACACAGCACATCTTCATGCACCGAATAGTCCGTATAGAGGTATTCACCGTTTTCATCTTCATCGGTGTATTCGTCCACATAAACCATTTGACTGTATTTCGCTGCGTCTGCATCTTCCAAATACCCGGATTGGTAAAAATAATTTCCTGCGCCCATGATGTATCTCCTGAAAAAAAGGATACACCATGCCCGTTGCGGGGAATGAGTATCCCCGATAGGGTTAAAAAAACAAAATAAAATTAAAAAATCAAAATACCTGAATGACAGGTTGGTTTTTACTGCAAGTACCGTATCAGCACGAATGCTGATTGATGTTGTTTAACGGCTGACATCAAAGACTGTAGGCAGACAGTCGGCTGTAAGAACCGGAGAAACCCAGATGTGTTTTTTCAGGCAGCCTGTTGTTTGCGCCTTTGCAAACCAAACCGCCTGAAAAAACCCACCGGAAAGCGGGTTTGATGAAATGACAAGCCAATTTAAGGTTTTATTCACCGCGGTGTCTGCGCAAAAATCGGCGCATTTCACGGGGGTGCAGATGGCAAAACCGCCACCAAAAACCTTTGTATAAAGCCTGTTGGTCATAGGCTTTATCGGCGCGTTGCCATGCCGCGTCCACGTTGGCAGCGGAGGGGCGTGATACTTCGCAGCACAGATATTCGCTGAATAAAGCCGAAGTTTTTAAAGAAATTAACTCGCCGTATTCGTCAATCAACAGAAAATCTTCTAAATAAAAATTCATGTGGATTAACGTGGCTTTCACGCCGGAAGTGCGGCGGGTCAGCTGAACACCGGGTTTGAGTTGCTTTAATAAGCGTCTGCCATCGGCAGAAATCGGCGGTTGTTGTAACAAAGCAGAAACGGGTTTGAAAAAAGAAAACATGATGTCCCTCCGAAAACGGGGATACACCATGCCCACAGCGGGGAATGTGTATCCCCGCAAGGGTTAAAAAAAGTGAATGGTTAAGTGTTAATTAAGTATCCTTGCTAAACAGCGGCAAGGTTAAATCAGCACTCTGGGAAAAATCAGAAATAATGCTCAAAATTTGCTCAGGGAATATTTCGTAATCCTCGAAACATATTTTGCGCCGGTCAGTGATGTTATCGTCTAGCGTAAGTATTTCTTCAGCAGTTGCACTCTCACAAAACTCATCATAGGCCGCTTCGATGAGGTGTAATTTGTCAGCAAACTGTATCCACCAATCCCAATCGTCCGGTGATATGGCGAAATACGTGCAAGTTGCGGCATTTGTTAATGCCGTATCAATAGTCGGATAGAGGTCAAAATCATTGATATAAATAAGCCCCCTCGGGCGTGCCTGCTTGATCAAGTCCAATATATCAAATTGGTCAGTATCGTACAGCTCTGCCAATTTCAGCACACCGTCTTTGACAGTGATTAAATTAACGGGTTTCATATCAATCTCCTGTGGTTATTAAGTACTGACACAAAACTCAGTAAACCGCGGCAAGGTATTCTTTACCTGAAAACCGCCATCAGAAGTTTGGTGGATAGAAATAAAACCATTGCCGTAATCGCTGCCGAAAGCCTTTTTATTGGTAAAGATAAACTTCATTATGTTGTATCTCCTGAGAACAGGGATACAGGCATACCCTGAAAGGGATAAACGTGTATCCCTTTGGGGTAAGTAAAAAATAAAAAAACAAGAAACCCACCGGCCGCAAACAAGGGTTAGCGGGGTGGGTTTCAAGATTTGAGAACAAAAACGCTTTAGGCGTTGATAAGGTTAAGTGTAAGAATTATCCGCGTTGTTTACACTTTTCATCAAAATAAAAATATTTCTCTAGTACCTCGTATGCCGTCGCTCCGTTAAGTGATTTATGGGGCTTCACCGTATTGTAGTAGTTGATGAAGCGATTTAGCTCCAGCTTTCGATACTCACTGTCCTGAAAGCGTGTTTTATCGTGCCACATCTGCATCAACGTCCTGATAACCCGCTCTGCCTTACCATTGGTCTGTGGGCGGGCAACTCGGGTAAATTTTTGATTGATGCGATGTTCTGTACAGAC
>NZ_JQKE01000048.1 GCF_000745895.1 Stenoxybacter acetivorans DSM 19021
GGACTTGAGACTCAATGGCTTGCATAATTTTATCCCACAAACCATTCGCACAAGCACGGCGATAAAAGCTCCAAACCGTATCATGAGACGGGAAATCTTTGGGTAACATGCTCCACTGACAACCCGTTTTTACCCTATAGAGTACTGCATTGACCAAAACACGTTTATTGTGTTTTTGCAGATGTTTTCCTTTTTTGACATCAAAAAACGGCTCAATCATCGCCCATTGGCTATCTGTCAAATCGCTCGGGTACATAAAGGATTACCTACTGTCTTAATTTATCTGCCAATTATACACCATTTGATTCTATTAAGAATTTTTTTGAACATGGGTTCTGAAAACCCATGTGTTGATAAAAGCCCAGCCCTTGTTTATTTTGCTCATTGACATCAACTAAGCTGATCTGATATTGATTAACAGCATTATCCAAAAGTATCTTGCCGATACCTTGTCTTCTAACGTGCTCAGCAATAAATAAAGCTTCTATTTTTTGATTCTCAATGCCGATAAAGCCTTGTAAAACACCATTATCATCGGCATAGCAGCACAAAATATCTATTGTTTTTAAAATTTTATAGACTTCCGGTTTGATTTCAGCAATATTATGGTCAGACAGAAAGGTGTGGGTCTTCTTTACCACTGTTTCCCATATATTGAGTAAATTGATTATTGTTTGCTCATCGCGTTCTATGTTATTAATAATTTTTCCCATTTATGTTGCTCCTTTTTGAATTGTAATTGCTCTTATAAGTTTAAAATAAATGGAAATGATTGAGAAAAATCGCTAAAAGCCAAGCTGTAAGTACCATATTAATCAATTCTGTTTTTTTGTATTTTCTTCACTGATTCAGAATTTCCACAATACCGCGATTGGCAATATAATAAACACTTCTTCCGTTGTTGGTTTTTAGGAATATCTTGTAGTCAGCTAAATGCTCCAAATATTTACGTGCGCTGTTGTCGGTAATACCGAAATAATTTTTCACCTCTTTCACCGTAAATATTTTTCCTTGGTTTTTAATGGCGCGTTTAAGTAAAATCATTTCTTTGGCGTTTAATTTTTGGCTTAAGGTGGTTTTGCCCAACCACGATAAAGTGTCTAAAAACTGTTGTTGCTTTTTATCTAAATAAGCAAACAATTCATTGATGGCTCTGGCTATAATTTCCAGCTGATAACCAATAAAATAAGTTAAATCATTGTCGTCTGTTTCACTGTATAAATACGCCATTGCATATTGTTTTGGTGCATTTTTCAATAGCTTAGAAATCGATATATATTGAAACTCATGGTAACCGTGTTTTGCCAAAAACCAGTAAAACAACGCCCGTGCCGTTCTGCCGTTACCATCATAAAAAGGATGTTCGTAGCCTATCATAAAATGCAAAATAATCGCTTTGATAATAGGGTGAATAAACTGCTCATCTTGGTGATTAAAATTGGCAAAATGGCATAAGTTGTTTATTCGGAATTCCAGCCATTGGTATGCAGGCGGGCGGTGCAAAATTTCACCATCGCGTCCGCACACATGCGCATCATCATTTTGACGAAAATGACCGGGTTTGATTTTGTCGTCATCAATGCCCTCTGTGGCAATTTCATGAAATTTTAAAATTAAATCAATGCTTAAATCGTCATCTTTATGTTGCCATGCCGACTTCATCAACAGGTAGTTATTGAAAATCATTTTTTCATCAACGGTTGTCGGTTTGCGCTCGCTTTCCAGCATGGATATGGCAACCACCCGCGTGGTCGCCGCCCCTTCTAATTGGGAGCTGGAAATCGGCTCTTCCAGCTTTAAAGAATTCATCAGAAATTCTGATTTACTTTTGCTGTCTTGATACAGCATTAAATCGGCTCGGAAATTGTTGGATTTGTGCAGTAAGGCTTGGCATTTGTTGGGTAAATGAAACTGAAAGGCAAAGCCTTGCTCATCACTTAACTGAATTGGGGTTAATTTCCGATTGATTTTCAATTTCAGCCAACGTTGGTGTTTGGTTTTTTCATCTCCGCCACGCTTATTGACATCGTCCCAATGTAAATATCGACCACCTTGAAAATGCTCGGGCAATACCAATTCCTGAATGATATAAGGTAAATCTTCCTTGTATTGTTTCACCAGTTCCATGTAATCGGGCGGTTTGATTCTGTTTTTGCTTAACATAATTTTCGCCAAATCTCAAATTTTTAAAATTGAGATTATATTATCATATTTTCAAATTTAAGATATGACTGTCAGCTCATTTCAGCTGACTTCACCACTTGCCTATTTTTGCCCCCGAAGTTCCGCCGACCATTACCATAAATACGGCGAAACCTCATAAATCACTTAACGAAGCAACACCATATGCGGCGTTACCTGTTAGAGAAATATTTTTATTTTGGTGAAAAAAGTAAACAACCCTGCTAATTTTTACAGGCAGCCAATTGTTTCCGCTTGCCTGTTTTTACGCACCGCTGGAGTGAAATTCGGTTATCCATTACCATAGCCAAAACATCAATCACACGCCACCCGAAACCTTGTCCTTCAGGGCGAAGTACAGCGTGTTCCCGCCTTGATAGGCGGGGTTTAAAACCAGCAAGGAAGAATGAAACACCATGACCAACGCCGCCGACACCCAAACTTTAGCCTTGGCAAAACAGCTGATTGCCAAGAAATCAATCACGCCTGACGATGCTGGCTGCCAAGACCTGCTGATTGAGCGGTTGGCGGCAATGGGCTTTACCATTGAAAAAATGCGGTTCGGCAGCACCGATAATTTCTACGCACGGCTGGGCAGTGCAAACCCTGTATTGTGTTTTGCCGGACACACCGATGTTGTACCGTCGGGACCTGCCGAACAATGGATTTCACCGCCATTTGAGCCGACCGAACGCGGCGGCAAATTATTCGGGCGCGGTGCAGCAGACATGAAGAGCAGTATTGCCGCATTCATCACCGCGTGTGAACGCTTTTTGGCGGCACAGCCCCATTTTTCAGGCAGCCTGGCATTGTTAATCACTTCTGATGAAGAGGGTGATGCGCTGGACGGCACGGTTAAAGTGGTGGACGCGCTGCGCAGGCGCGGTGAAACACTGGATTACTGCATTGTCGGCGAACCAACGGCGGTGAATGTTTTGGGCGACACCATTAAAAACGGACGGCGCGGTTCTTTATCAGGGCATTTAATCGTTAAAGGCAAGCAAGGACATATTGCCTATCCGCATTTGGCAGTGAATCCCATTCACACCGCGGCAGCGGCACTGGCAGAATTGGTGAATACTCATTGGGACGCGGGCAATGATTATTTTCCGCCCACAGGCTTTCAAATTTCCAATATCCACGCCGGCACAGGTGCAACCAATGTGATTCCGGGTGAATTGAGTGTGCAGTTTAATTTCCGTTTCTCCACAGAATCCACCGATTCGGGTTTAAAGCAGCGTGTGCATGATGTTTTAGATCAACATGGTTTGGTTTACGATTTGGATTGGACATTGTCGGGGCTGCCTTTTTTAACCGTTGCCGGCACATTAACCGCCGCCGCGCAAGCCGCGATTGCCGAAGTGTGCGGTGTTCAGGCAGCCTTATCCACCAGCGGCGGTACGTCCGACGGACGGTTTATTAAAGCCATTGCCCGTGAATTGATTGAGCTGGGACCGGTAAACGAGAGCATTCATCAAATTGATGAGCACATTGATTTGGCTGCTTTGCCTGCTTTGTCTGCCGTCTATGAAAATATGATGCGGCGCGTATTGCTTAACCAAAGTTAATTCGGCTTTTTGGCACATCGTGATGACTGCTTGGTTTTGGTTTGAAATACCGCAAGAAAATAACAAGCAGGCAGCAGTCATTGTGATGAAATATCAAATTGTTGAAATATCTGGGAATATCTTTTGTGTATTCATGTTATTTTTTACTTGATTTGCCATTTTCATACCGTTATATTTCATTCTTTGCATCGCCAATGAAGCGTATTGCTCCGAGTTTCACGCGGTTTTTTCAGGCAGCCTGAACGGTTGCCGTGCGCTTTTCCCGTTTCTACTCTTAATATTAAGGCAACGTCATGAAACATCATTTAATCAAAGCCGGTTCACTCACTGTTTTGGTCCTCAGTCTTGCTGCCTGCGGCGGCAATTCATCTGAACAATCCACTGCCTCGGGGGGGGGGCAGCCGCAAGCGGCAGGCGGCGGCAAAACGCTGATTTACTGCTCCGAAGGCAGTCCTGCGGGTTTCGATCCGGCGCAATACACCAGCGGCACAGACTTCAACGCCAGCTCATATCCGATTTACAACGGTTTGGTGCAATTCAAACGCGGCGAAACCGATATTCAGCCCGCGCTTGCTGAGCGTTGGGACGTGAGCGAAGACGGCAAAACCTACACCTTTCACCTGCGCAAAGGTGTGAAATTCGGCACAACCGATTACTTTACCCCCACGCGTGAGTTCAATGCTGACGACGTGGTGTTTACATTCAAACGCTTAACCGATAAGAATTTTGACTTCAATAAAGCCTATCCTGCTGAATTCCCGTATGCCATTGATATGGGCTTGCCCGATAATATTGTCGGTGTGAATAAAGTTGATGATTACACGGTGGAAATCACCCTGAAAAACGTAGAAGCCCCGTTTTTGCAAAACATTGCGATGCCGTTTGCCTATATTGATTCTGCTGAATACGCCGACTTCTTGGTTAAAAACGGTCACCCCTCGGACTTTAACCTGAAGCCCGTCGGCACCGGTCCTTTTGTGTTTAAGTCTTACCAAACCGACACGCAAATTCGCTACGCCAAAAACCCCGATTATTGGGATAAAGACAATATTCACATCGACAATTTGGTTTTCGCGATTGTGAAAGATTCCGCTGTTCGTGCCTCCAAAGTTCAGGCGGGCGAGTGTAATGTGTCGCCTTTCCCGAAACCGGCAGAAATCACTGCCGTGAAAAATTCGGGTAAAGCCAATGTGTTGAGCCAGCCGGGTTTTAACATCGGCTATTTGGGTTATAACGTTGAACACGGCAAATTGGGTGATGTAAAAGTGCGCCAAGCCTTGGACATGGCGGTGAACAAAGACGCCATTATCAAAGCGGTTTACGGCGATGAGGGCGTTAAGGCCACCAATCCGATGCCGCCGGCACAATGGAGCTATAACGGCGCAATTAAAGATGCGCCTTATGATGTTGAAAAAGCCAAAGCCTTGCTGGCTGAAGCAGGCGTGGGCAGCGATTACAGCGTCAATTTGTGGTATATGCCGGTGCAGCGGCCCTACAATCCAAACGCCAAACTGATGGCGGAAATGATTCAAGCGGATTGGGCAAAAGTTGGCGTGAAAACCAAATTGGTTACTTACGAATGGGGTGAATACCTCAAACGCGCCCAACAAGGCGAACCCGATGCGATTTTGGTGGGCTGGACAGGCGACAACGGCGACCCCGATAACTGGCTGGGTACATTGCTCAGCTGCGATGCGGTAAGCGGCAACAACTATTCTCGCTGGTGCAATAAAGACTTTGATAACTTGGTCATGGGTGCGCGTCAAACCGCAGATCACGAAAAACGCGTTGAAGCCTATAAACAAGCGCAGGTTATTTTCAAAGAACAGCTACCGTGGACAACGATGGCGCACTCAGTGGTAACGGTATTCACCACGCCGAATGTGAAAGACTTCAAACTGTCGCCGTTTGGCACGATTCAGTTTGACGGTGTGAAAGTGGACTAAACCCAAAAAACGTGCACCATAAACCGTGCGCGTTTTTTTATTCAGGCTGCCTGAAAAAACTGCCAAACAAGGAAACCGAAAATACAGGCAGCCTGTCATCATCAAGAAGCAAAACAAATGGTGCGTATTGTTTTCAGTTGATTAAGCACCATCAGCAGCAAATAACCGCGTAATCCGCTTATTTGAGGCAGTATATCTACAGAACACAATGGTCTAAAAAAATTCAAGCAGGTGGGTTATCATTCAATCACACAATAAACACATAAAAAAGGATTAAACAGATGAAGAAGCAAAATCTTTTCAGCATCACTTCCTTAACGGTTTTGGCACTGTCATTAGCTGCTTGCGGCGGTAAAACAGAATCTGCCGCCACCAGCGATGCCGCCCAAACCGCGGCAAAGAAAACCTTAATTAACTGTTTTGAGGGCAGCCCCGCCGGTTTTGATCCCGCGCAATACACTTCCGGCACCGATTTTAATGCCAGCGCGCATCCGCTCTACAATCGCTTGGTGCAATTTAAGCGCGGAGAAACCGAAATTCAGCCGGCATTGGCGGAAAGCTGGGACGTGAGTGAAGACGGTAAAACCTACACCTTTCACCTGCGAAAAGGCGTGAAATTCGGCAAAACCGATTATTTCACCCCGAGCCGTGATTTTAATGCCGACGATGTGGTGTTTACGTTCAAACGTTTAACCGACAAAGAATTTCCGTTTAACAAAGCCTATCCGGCGGAATTTCCGTATGCCGTGAGTATGGGGCTGCCTGAAAATATTGCAGACATCAAAAAAATTGATAACGATACCGTTGCGATTACCCTGAAAGATCTTGATGCACCTTTCCTGCAAAACATTGCCATGCCGTTTGCTTCCATCGGTTCAGCCGAATACGCCGACCAATTGGTAAAAGCCGGCAAAGCCGATGAATTCAACCGCAAACCGGTTGGGACAGGACCGTTCGTTTTTCAGTCTTACCAAACAGATACCCAAATCCGTTACGCCAAAAACCCCGATTATTGGGATAAAGACAATGTGTTTATCGATAATTTGGTATTTGTCATTGTGAAAGATTCCGCTGTACGCGCCGCCAAAATTCAGGCAGGCGAATGCAATGTGGCGGCATATCCGAAGCCGGCTGAAATCACTGCCGTTAAAAATTCGGGTAAAGCCAAAATCATCAGCCAGCCCGGCTACAATGTGCATTATTTGAGCTACAACGTTGAACACGCGCCTTTGGGTGATTTAAAAGTGCGCCAAGCCTTGGATATGGCAATCAATAAAGACGCCATTATCAAAGCGGTGTATGCCGATGAAGGCATCAAAGCCGTGAATCCGATGCCGCCTTCACAATGGGGCTACAACGACCAAATCAAAGACGCACCCCATGACCCTGAAAAAGCAAAAACCCTGCTTGCAGAAGCGCGTTTTGATCCCAATCGTGTGATTAATTTATGGTATATGCCGATTGTGAGTGCCACCAATCCCAACGCCAAACTCACTGCCGAAATGATTCAGTCAGACTGGGCAAAAATCGGCGTAAAAGCCAAATTGGTTACTTATGAATGGGGTGATTACGTTAAACGCGGCAAAAAAGGCGAACACGATGCTTTCCTTATCGGCTGGTCGGGCGATAACGGCGACCCGGATAATTGGCTGGGTACGCTGCTTGGCTGTGCTTCGGTGGGCGGTAACAATTTTTCGCGTTGGTGCAATAAAGACTTCGATAAATTGGTTGTGCAGGCGCGTCAAACCGTGGACCATGAAAAACGCGTGGCAGATTACAAACAAGCACAAGCCATTTTCAAAGAGCAATTGCCTTGGACAACCGTAGCGCATTCTGTGGTAACCGTGTTCACCACGCCCAACGTCCACGATTTTAAATACAGCCCGTTTGGTGCAGTGCAATTTGACGGTGTGAAAATTGATTGATAAGCTGTATTCGCAGTACACAGGCTGCCTGAAATTGGTTTCAGGCAGCCTTTAATCCGAGAAGCAGATTGTTTTTCAATTGATTTTTTAATCAAAAGGAGTGTGAACATGGCTGTATATCCTGAACTCAAAGACAAAGCCGTATTGATTACCGGCGGTGCGGGCGGTATTGGTATCGCAACGGCGGCGGCATTTTTGGCTCAAGGCGCGAAAGTGGCGATTGTGGACATTTCAGCCGATGCACTTGCCCAAGCCGAAAAAACCTTAAATGCTTCGGCGGGCTATTTAATCAGTATTGTTGCCGATATTTCACAGGAAGAAGAAGTAAAAAGCTATGTTGAAAAAACCGTTGCCGCATTTGGCACGATTGATGTGTTTTTCAATAATGCGGGCATTGAAGGCAAAGTAGCCCCGTTGATTGAGCAAAATATGGCAGATGTGGATAAAGTATTCGCCATCAATATTCGCGGCAGTTACATGGGTTTGAAATACGTGCTGCCGATTATGTATGCCAAAAAATCAGGGTCAGTCATCAACACGTCATCGGTCGGCGGTTTGGCAGCAGGTCCGGGTCAAGGCGTTACCCCTTATGTTACGTCCAAATTTGCCATTCACGGTTTAACGCGGCTAACCGCTGTTGAATCGGCAAAATACAATGTGCGCGTCAATTCCGTTCACCCCTCGCCCGTAGAAACCCGCATGATGCGCTCTTTGGAAGCGGGATTTGCACCTGAACACGAGGCAGAAGCCAAAGCCAATATCGCAAGCGGCATTCCGCTCGGACGCTATGCACAGCCGTCTGAAATTGCCGATATGGTGGTGTTTTTGGCATCAGACGCTTCCCGCTTTGTTACCGGCACACCCGTTCGCGTGGACGGCGGCATGTTAAGCTGACACGCGCTCATTCATACCCAAAAACCGCGTTGTTTCGAATGAAACAACGCGGTTTGTTTTTGATGCTTTTCAAAGACAGATTATGATTGCGCGGGCGTAATTTGTGTCTGTGCTTCATCACCTTGCCGTTCGCGGATTGCGCCCAAGCGATACACGGTTTCTCCCGCTTGCTGCAATACAGCGGTAATCGCCGCTGCATCGTGTTCGGCAACCACCAGCACCATGCCGATGCCGCAGTTGAACGTGCGGTGCATTTCCGCTGTGTTGATATTGCCTGCTTGCTGCAGCCATTGGAACAGTTTCGGCATTGTCCACGCCGCCGCATCAATTTGTGCCACCGTATTTTCAGGCAGCACCCGAGGTACGTTTTCGGTAATGCCGCCGCCGGTGATGTGTGCCATGCCTTTGATATTGAATTGTGCCAGCACCGCCAAAATCGGTTTCACATACAAACGTGTCGGCGCGATAATTGCCTCCCGCAAAGTTTTGCCTTGGTCAAACGGTGCATCTAAATCGGGCTGTTCGCGCTCAATGATTTTGCGAATTAAAGAATACCCATTGGAATGCGCCCCGTTGGCTGCCAGCCCCAGCACGGCATCGCCCGCCGCAATATCACGCCCGCTGATGATTTTCGCTTTTTCCACCACGCCAACGGCAAAGCCTGCCAAATCGTATTCACCCGCCGGATACATGCCCGGCATTTCTGCGGTTTCACCGCCGATTAAGGCGCAGCCCGATTGCTCACAACCAGCGGCAATGCCTTTAATCACATCGGTAGCACGGGCAACGTCCAGCTTGCCGCAAGCAAAATAATCCAAGAAAAATAAAGGCTCTGCACCCTGCACCAAAATATCATTCACACTCATTGCCACCAAATCAATGCCAACGGTATCGTGTTTATCCCATTCAAATGCCAGCTTTAATTTAGTACCGACACCGTCGGTACCGGAAACCAGCACCGGATTTTGGTATTTTTTGCTGATTTCCACCAACGCCCCAAATCCGCCCAATCCGCCCAGCACCTCCGGACGCATCGTGCGCTTGGCGAATGGTTTAATGTTTTCCACCAAAGCATCGCCAGCGTCAATATCCACACCGGCATCGCGGTAACTAAGCGTTTCACTCATGGGTTTGTTTTCCTAAACTGAAAAGACACACAATAAAGGGGCAATTTTACCCGTCTTTCGTATTTTCGTCATAATGAGGTGTAGAATGCTGACTGTTGCGTTTCAACGTCAATAATATTGCGCTAAATCAAGCAAACTGAATATTCCGGTGTATTGCTGTGCAAAAACAAGAATAATTGCGTTGATTTTCAATCAGTAACCATCATCCGCTTTCGTCTTTACATTCAAATATTCAAAATAATCTGGACATTTTATCGCCATTTCAGCGAAAATGACCGAAGTTAGCTCTAAAAAATATAAAATCAGCAAAAATGAGTGCCTCCATACTATTACTGCATGGTCCCAATCTCAATCTGTTGGGTCAGCGTGAGCCGCATATCTATGGCTCTGATACTTTAGACGACATCAACCAACGGCTGCGGCAATTGGCTGAGGACAATCATTTGTCTTTGGAAACTTTGCAAAGCAATGCCGAACATGTGCTGATTGAGCGCGTTCAGGCAGCCTTAAATGATGACACGCAGTTTATCATCATCAACCCCGGTGCGTTTACCCACACCAGCGTGACGTTGCGCGATGCGTTTGCCGCCGCCGCAAAACCGTTCATAGAGGTACACATTTCCAATATCCACGCCCGCGAACCGTTTCGCCGTCATTCTTATCTGTCTGATTTGGCGGTGGGGGTGATTTGCGGTTTGGGGGTTTACGGCTATGAAGCGGCATTGATGTATGCGGTGCGCCGTCTGCAAGCAGCTGCCTGAAAAGCAGAATTTAACCGATGAAAACAAATGCAATCAACATTTGGCGGCTTGGTTGAATGATGAAATTAACTGAAATTAGATCGTCAGCCGTCAAAAACATTCACAAAAGGACATCGTCATGGATTTACGTAAACTGAAGAAATTGATTGATTTGGTGGAAGATTCCGGCATCGCCGAAATTGAAGTAACCGAAGGTGAAGAAAAAGTGCGCATTTCGCGCACCGGTGTTAATTTACCCATGTATGCCGCGCCTGCGCCGATGATGCACGCACCTGCAGCTGCGCCCGCTGCGGCACTGGCGGCAGCTGTTGCGCCTGCCGGTCCTGATTTAAGCAAGGCAATGAAGTCGCCCATGGTTGGTACGTTTTACCGTGCCGCCAGCCCCAGCAGCCCGCCGTTTGCGGAAGTGGGTCAAAGTGTTAAAGCGGGTGATACTTTATGTATTATTGAAGCGATGAAGCTGATGAATGAAATCCAAGCCGAACAAAGCGGTGTGATCAAGGAAATTCTGGTGGCAAATGCCCAGCCGGTGGAATTCGGTGAACCTTTGTTTATTATTGAGTAAGCCGTTTTCTTCAAACTGATTTTTCAGGTTGTCTGTGCTTATTCAGGCAGCCTGAAACAGAAAGAGCTGTCTTATGCTGAAAAAAATTCTGATTGCCAATCGCGGCGAAATTGCTTTACGCGTATTGCGTGCTTGCCGTGAATTGGATATTGATACTGTGGCGGTGCATTCTGAAGCCGACCGCGATGCTTTATATGTCAAACTGGCTGATGAATCCGTGTGTATCGGTCCTGCCAATTCCACCCAAAGTTATTTGTCTATCCCATCGATTATTGCCGCTGCCGAAGTTACCAGTGCTGATGCCATTCACCCGGGCTATGGCTTTTTGGCGGAAAATGACCGCTTTGCCGAACAAGTGGAACAATCCGGCTTTGTGTTTATCGGTCCGCGCGCCGAAACCATTCGCTTAATGGGCGACAAAGTGTCTGCCAAACACGCCATGCAGGCAGCAGGTGTGCCGTGTGTACCGGGTTCAGACGGTGCATTGCCTGAAGATGCCGATGAAATCATCGCCATTGGTAAAAAAGTAGGCTATCCCGTGATTATCAAAGCCTCCGGCGGCGGCGGCGGGCGCGGTATGCGTGTGGTCGAACGTGAAGAAGATTTAATCAAAGCGGTGGAAATGACCAAAACCGAAGCCGGTGCCGCATTCGGCAACCCCACGGTTTACATGGAACGCTATCTGCAAAAGCCGCGGCACATTGAAATTCAGATATTGGCAGACGGGCGCGGACACGCAATTTATTTGGGTGAACGCGATTGCTCCATGCAGCGCCGCCACCAAAAAATCATCGAAGAAGCCCCCGCACCCGGCATCACGGAAGAAGAACGTAAAAAAATCGGCGAGGCCTGTGTGGCTGCCTGTAAACGCATTGAATACCGCGGTGCGGGTACGTTTGAATTTTTGTATGAAAACGGTGAGTTTTTCTTTATCGAAATGAACACGCGCGTCCAAGTTGAACACCCGATTACCGAATTAATCAGCGGTGTGGACATTGTTCAAGAACAAATCCGCGTGGCTTCGGGCTTGCCTTTGTCGTATCAGCAAAAAGACATTCAATTGCAAGGGCATGCGTTTGAGTGCCGCATCAATGCCGAAGACCCCTACACCTTTGTTCCCAGCCCCGGTCCGATTACCAGCTGCCATTTGCCCGGCGGCAACGGTATTCGCGTGGACAGCCATATTTACCAAGGCTATACCATTCCACCGTATTATGACAGCCTCATCGGTAAAATTTGCACCCACGGCAAAGACCGCGCTCAAGCCATGGCAAAAATGCGTGTTGCTTTGGGTGAACTGGCGATTAACGGCATCAAAACCAATACCGAATTGCACCGCAATTTATTTGTGGACAACGGTTTTTGTAAAGGCGGTGTGAGTATTCATTATTTGGAAAAGTGGCTGAAAAAACACAGGCTGCCTGAATAAGCTGCCGCTTAAAAATGAATACCGACTTATTCGCCCGCGCGCCCGCCGCTCCTTTGGCGGAGCGGCTGCGCCCGCACACTTTGGCTGATGTGATTGGTCAGCAGCATTTAATCGGTGCGGGCAAGCCTTTGCGTGTGGCGGTGGACAGCGGGCATTTGCATTCCATGCTGTTGTGGGGGCCGCCCGGCGTAGGCAAAACCACACTGGCACGGATTTTGGCGCACAGCTTTCAGGCACAATTTTTGCCGCTTTCCGCTGTATTTTCCGGTGTTAAAGACATACGCGCCGCCGTTGAAAAAGCCGAAATTGCCCTGCAGCGTGAACAAAGCACCATCTTGTTTGTTGATGAAGTTCACCGATTCAACAAAGCGCAGCAAGATGCGTTTTTGCCCTATGTGGAAAGCGGTTTATTTACCTTTATCGGCGCAACCACCGAAAACCCCTCGTTTGAAGTCAATCCCGCCCTGCTCAGCCGTGCGCAAGTTTATACTTTAAAATCGTTAGACAACGATGAGCTAAGCCAATTGCTACACAAAGCCCTCAGGCTGCCTGAATACGGCGATATTCATCTGGAAAAAGAAGCAGAAACCTTACTTATCGGCAGTGCCGACGGTGATGCACGGCGTTTGCTCAATCTGGTTGAACAATTGCTGCGTGCCGCCCAAGTGCAAAATATTACCGCCGTGAGCGGTGAAGTGGTTGCCGAAAATCTGGGTACACAGCTGCGCCGTTTTGACAAAGGCGGCGACAGTTTCTACGAGCAAATCTCTGCTTTACACAAATCAGTGCGCGGTTCGCACCCAAACGCTGCCTTATATTGGTTTACGCGCATGCTGGACGGCGGCGCAGACCCGCGTTACCTTGCTCGCCGAATTATTCGCATGGCTTGGGAAGACATCGGTTTGGCAGACCCGCGCGCCATGCAAATAAGCAACGATGCCGCCCTTACTTATGAACGTTTGGGCAGCCCAGAAGGCGAATTGGCACTGGCTCAAGCCGTTCTTTACCTTGCTTGTGCGGCAAAAAGCAACGCCGGTTACAACGCCTATAATCAAGCACGGGAATTTGTTAAAACGCAGCCGACACACGAAGTGCCGATTCACTTGCGCAACGCACCAACCAAGCTCATGCAAGAATTGGGCTATGGTCATGCTTACCGCTACGCCCATGACGAACCGGATGCCTACGCCGCCGGCGAAAGTTATATGCCTGATGGTTTGGCTGAACCTGACTTTTATCAACCCGTACCGCGTGGTTTGGAAATCAAAATTGCTGAAAAATTGGTATTCTTAAGAAAAAAAGATGAAGGTAGCGGCGGCGAATAATAATAATAATAATAATAATAATATAATACAGAATCTTTCAGGCAGCCTGAATAGCGCACTGCTTGCCAACAGAAAATATCCCCCCATTTGATGAAACCATTTTTGCTATGAACCTACTTCGCACGCTGGCAAAAGTCAGCAGCATGACTCTGTTTTCACGCATATTGGGCTTTGTGCGCGACACCATTATTGCGCGTACTTTCGGCGCGGGCATGGCAACCGATGCTTTTTTTGTGGCATTTAAATTACCCAATCTTTTGCGGCGTATTTTTGCTGAAGGTGCATTTGCCCAAGCCTTTGTGCCGATTTTGGCGGAGTACAAACAAACCCGTTCGACGGAAGCCACGCAAATATTTGTGCAGCATATTGCCGGCTTGCTCGGGGCGGTGTTGTTGGCGGTTACAGCCATTGGCATGCTCGCCGCGCCGTGGGTGATTTATTTATCCGCTCCCGGATTTGCGGAAAATGCCGATAAATTTGAATTGTCGGTGCGCCTACTGCGCATTACTTTTCCATATATTTTATTGATTTCATTATCTTCACTTGTTGGCAGCATTCTCAATACCTATTCACAATTCACCATTCCCGCATTCACACCCACGTTTTTAAACATCTCGTTTATCGTGTTTGCATTGTGGCTCTCACCTTATTTTAACCCGCCAGTATTGGCATTGGCGTGGGCGGTGTTTGTTGGCGGGATTTTGCAATTATGTTTTCAATTGCCGTATTTATTTAAACTGGGTTTTTTAAAGATGCCCAAATTGAATCGGCGTGATGTTGCGGTGAATCGGGTGTTAAAACAAATGGCACCCGCCATTCTCGGCGTTTCCGTGGCACAAATTTCATTGGTGATTAACACCATTTTCGCTTCTTTTTTGCCGTCCGGTTCGGTGTCGTGGATGTATTACGCCGATCGCCTGATGGAATTGCCCACAGGTGTGCTGGGCGTGGCTTTGGGGACAATTTTACTGCCGACTCTGTCCAAGCATTCTGCGGGTCAAGACACACAGGCTTTTTCTGCCTTATTGGATTGGGGTTTGCGCCTGTGTTTATTGCTGGCACTGCCTGCTGCCGTTGGTTTGGCGGTATTGTCGTTTCCGCTGGTTGCCACTTTGTTTATGTACCGCGAATTCGGTTTACACGATGCAGAAATGACACAAGGCGCATTAATGGCATACGCCGTGGGTTTAATCGGCTTGATTTTGATTAAGGTATTGGCGCCGGGGTTTTACGCACGCCAAAACATAAAAACGCCGGTAAAAATCGCCATTTTCACGTTGATTGTTACGCAATTACTGAATTTGGCGTTGGTGTGGCATTTGCAGCATATCGGCTTGGCATTGGCAATTGGCTTAGGTGCGTGTTTGAACGCGGCCTTGTTGTATGTTCTGCTACGCAAACACCAAATTTATACACCAAAACAAGGCTGGCTGAGTTTTTTGCTGAAATTGCTGATTGCGCTGATTTTAATGGGCGGCGGTTTGTGGCTGGCGCAGCATTATTTACCGCTGAATTGGCAAAGCAGCGGCTGGGTGCGTGTGGGGCAATTATCGGCATTGATTGCGGGCGGAGTGGTGTTGTATTTCGGCACTTTGTTCGCGCTGGGTTTTCGTCCGCGTGATTTCCGGCATTCAGCAGGGTGAGTATGCCGCACGCCATCAGATGAGAAATCGACTGCAATTATTCCTTACTTGCCGATATTTTTTCCTTGCCCGAAAAATACCATTCTGAGTAGGCGGGTTCGGCACTGCTGCATTCAGTCAAAAATAAAGACCGCCAGCGGTGTTCATCTGAAAAAGTACTGTCGGATTGAGTGCCTGCATTTAAACAAAGACCACTGCCTTTCAGCTCGATTTGTCCGTTATCATGAAACACAAAGGTTTGCAGCGGCTTAGCAATGAAAAAATCAGAATCTTTTAAACAATCTTGCGGAATAACCGCCGCACCCGACAATGCTCTGCCATTTAATCCTGCGGCAGTTGCACATTTTTGATGGTATGGAAAATAGATGTATTGTTTTTCATGAATTGATACTGCCTCATCTTCATACAAACCGGGTTTGCAATTGTGCGCGGTTAAAGGCATATCAAAACGGATATGATTACCCGAACCCACAATATCCAAACAATAACCATCTTGCGGACGATCCAAATTATTTTTAAGGCGCAAGTGTCCTATTTCCATTATTTTTTGTGTGTTTTCAGCATTAACACTGCATGCAAGCAATGTTGCTGAAACCAATCCGAATGTTAATGTCTTAAGCATTCAATTATTTCTTAAAAATCACTGAATGCAAAGTATAACAAGTTTTGTACCAATGTTATTTGTTGGAGAAGTTATTGGCAAGCTGAAACCGATTAAGATAAATCCTTGCCTATAGTCACGATAAATAGGATTTGGCGGGATGCGGCGGGATTGGGTGAGGCGGTAAAATGAAATAAGATTTCATGAGGTGAAATGAATTTTGAGGCACGAACTTTCAGTGGTTCGTGCTTTTTTGGTGGATTATAGGCCTTTTTTAAGGACGGTTACGGTGGCATCTAAGAGGTGGTTTTTGGCATTGGCTTGGAATTTGCCGGCGATGTTGATTGAACCTTGCCAAAGATGGCATGACCATGATTTGGCGTTTAGTTGGAGCTTGCCGTTGGTTTTAATAGGTAGATATGGACGGGCGAGGATTTGGCTGCCGGGGTGGTTTACGCTCTTGCACACGGTACTCCAAATGATATAACTGAACTATTAAATTTTTCAAAATGACTAGCCAGAAAAATTGCGGCTAATTATCTGAAATCTGCTGAATAGGCTATGCTTTCTTTTTTGAAAAAATAATAGTACAGCTATAAGGCTTTTTTGTTTTTGGCGTGTATGGTGCGGGCTGGGGTTTTGCCGCCTAAGTGGTGAATGGCGGTGTAGGCGAAGTTAGAACCTATGTTCAATAATGTTTAAGAACCAATATTCAAAAAATTCTTAATAAAATCATATGGCGTATAATTAGCAGATAAATTAAGATAGTAGGTAATCCTTTATGTACCCGAGTGATTTGACAGATAGCCAATGGGCGATGATTGAGTCGTTTTTTGACATCATATGATTTTATTAAGAATTTTTTTGAACATGGGTTCTTAGTGCCGATTTGGGCTTGGTGTTGGTTGTAATGGGTGGTAACGCTGCCGGTGAGCTCGCTGCGGTAAAACAGGATTTTGCCTTTGTTCTTGTGTTGATGTTTGCCTTTTTTCGGTTTGGCAGATTCAGGAGTACTTTGGCGGGCTGTTCATTTTTCCTTGCTGAAGGCTTTGTTTTCAAAGTTTTCGGTGATGAGGGTTTTCGGTTCGACGGCTAGGCTGCGCATTAATGGGCGGGTGCTTTTTCGGTTTGCACCATTGACATCAACGCGGCAGAATGCTTGTCGCCTTTGCCTTTGCCTGTTGCACCCTCGGCAATCAGCCGCCGCCTTAGTCGAAGCCTTAATTGACGCAAAGCATTTTTCAATTTTCTGTCCGTAACGATGTGCTGCGCTGCGGCTCACCTTATAACCTTGCTCCGCCAGCCGTCATTCAAAGGCTAGGCAAATGTTTTCAGGCAGCCGGCTAATCCCCGGTGCGCGTGCCATATGGCTGAACTATTATTTTCTTTATATGGATAGATTTTATCATTCCGGCTTCTGCTGAATAAGGCATGGTTGTTTCAGATTGCTGCGTGATAAAAACTCAGTCTTTCCAATACTTGGGCGGACGGGCAATGCCGGCGCGGCAATCAATGGTGTATTCCGCCAAATCCACCCCAGCCACGCTTAAATCAGCAAACCACGAATCCATCGGTGTAATCGTCAGCTTCACCAAACTGCGCTCTTCCAAATACTTTAAGGCTTGGCGGATTTCGGTGAGGCTCACGGCGAAATCCTTGCCGTAAATTTCTTGCATTACATCGCGTAAAAACAGCTCGCCCGTGTTATGCGGCAAGGCTTTGTGCAGGGTGCTGATGATGTGCCAGCGTATGCCCTCGCGCCGTGCTTTTTCTTTCAGTTCGGTGTGGCTCATTGTTTTTTAATCTCCATTTTTAGGAAGCTGTCCAGCCGCGCTTGGAATGTCGGATTTGAGTCAGATTTTGAGGGATTTTTTGCGGTGAGCGGCACGCTTGAATGGTTCTCAAGCAAGTGCGAGCCATGCAAAAAAATACCAAAAGATGACCAAATACAGTGTTTCAACCGCGGTTGGGCTGCTTCCATAAATCGCTGATCATGCCCTGTATGCTGTCCAGTTTTGCCGACATCACTGCTTCATTGCGAATGTAGTCGTCGCGGCGGACATAATTCAGCATCACTGTATTCAGTTCCTTGCGCAAATCATTCAGTTCTGCCTGCAAACGCTCACGGTGGCGTGTTTGTGCGTTCAGCCAAAACCAGAATCCGGCTGACAATAAGCCGTACATTGCGTTAAATGCCCATTCAATTGTCATTCAATTTCCTTAAAAGCGGTTTAAACACCCATTTAAAACATCAATACGCTGTTCACGGCAAATGCGGCGGATGTGCTTCAAACAAGACTTGACATGCCACGCAATACGCCGCATTCGGAATCGCCTGTAAGCGGGCGGCGGGAATCGGTGTACCACATTCCAAACACAGCCCCGTGGCATTGGCAGGCGGTGCATTCACGCCTACCCGTGCCAATGCCGTTTCACGAAACACCGCCTCATTTAGGGCGGCGCGTTCTGCCCAGTCCATTGTTTAATTCCTTACTTTCATGTGCTGTTCTTTTTTCCTGTTTTCTGATTAGAACAATATCAAACATGGCGTGCATACCACGCCGCTCTTGCTGCTGTTTGTTTATCTGCTGCCGTGTATTTGCCGTTGGCCGCAAGTGTTTCGTTATTGCGCCCCCGTTTGATACCATTGCTGCCAGCCGTTCACTTGACTGTCTCGCTTTAAACACCAAGCACCGTAATCGGCGGCGTGCTCTAAAATCACCGCTGCTTCGCCGCTCTTTGGCGGTGCAGGCTTCGGGTAATCTGCCAGTAACTCAGCCGACACCGGCGGCAGTACCGCTTTTTCAATCGGTTTCACTGTAACCAAAGGCGCGGCGGTAGAGCCGCAAGCCGTGATCGCCGAAACACAACACATCAGTGCGATGGTTCGCAGGGTTTGATAACGCGGCGGTATTCCCGTCCGCTGCTCGGTCTTGTTCAATGGCATGATTGATGTCCTTTTTAATCTGTTCGCGGGCACTGTCCAATGCCCGTGCCGTTTGCGCCAGCTGTATGCCTTGTCTTTGCGCATGGTCAAACCACTTGGCTTTTTCGGTTTGTGCCTCTGCTAAGGCTTCGGCATAAGCGGTTTGAGCCGCTGCATTGCCTTGCGCATAATCACGTTCCAAGGCAGTGATTTCGGCGGCATAAATCCGCTTGGCGTTCAAATAGCCTGAGGTGTAACTTGCCGCCAACAGCCCTGTGCCCAGCGCAATGGCGGCGGCGTAAACAGCGGGCTTAATCATGGTTTGCTTTCCTTTCGGCAGCATGTCCTGCTTTTGCGGTAAGTGGGTTCGCAATGATTTGCCGTGTTTGTACCAATACCGACAGCGGCAGCATCTCGGCAGCACAAAAAAAGTGTTTGTGTTTAGGGTTCATCGTGTTTGCTTTCACCGACCGCTTGTGCCGCCGCAATTCCGCGTTTGAGCAAGGCATAGCCGCCCACCATGCTGCCGTATGCCAGCCATAAATCCACGCTCGGATTCGCCAGCACCGCAAATTTATAAGTCAGACAGGCGGCGGCAATATTTGCCCAAACTTTGGTGTGGCTCACCGCACCGGTAGCGGGATTACCGATTAAGCCAAATAAACGTTGTGTCAGCATCATCAATAATCCGCCGCCGCATAGCGCAGGTTATTCACCACCCGCATCACCCAGCCTTTGCCGAAGGTATTGAAATTTTTCAGCCCCGCATAAAACGCCAACCGCTCTGCATTGAACTTCATCAGCAAATCGTGCAAATCGGCGCGGTTGATGGCGGTCATTGAAACATCGCCAATCACGCCGTCGTCCAACACGCCCGCCGCCCGTTGCAGCATTCGTGCGGCATTGCCGTAACCGTGATTCACGCAAGCGTCAAAAAACTGAAACGCGATGGCACTTGGCATTAAGCCGCAGCGGTATCGCAGCCAAAACGCTTGGCGGTAAATTTCAATGGCTTCGGTTCGGGTCATCTGGCGCATGTCTTTGGCATAACCGTTTTCGGCGGCAGTGCGTTTGGTGATGCCCCAGTGGGTCTCCCCGCCCGGATCATTCGGGTGGTTCACATAACCGCCCTCATGCGATAACACGCGGTTAATAAAGTCGTTGAAGTCAGACATAGAAACGCCTCCCGTTGAATATGGGCGTATTGTGTGCAATCGGGCGGCGCGGGTCTTTTAATGCGCTTTAAAAATTGGCAGGGAAATGCCGTGAATATGGCAGGAGAAGGTAAAGAAACAGGCTGCCTGAAAACCCGTTTAAGGGGTTCAGGCAGCCTGTGTTTGAGCGATACGCGTGATTAAGACACTATCTTATTTTGTTGTCGGTTCTTTTTGGTGGTTGATTGAGATTCGGCAGCTGCTGTTTCGGATGATGTGCCGCCGTCACAGGCGGTTAAAGTACATAAAACACTCATAAGCCAAGCGAAAGTTAGTTTTTTCATTTCAATGTCTCCTGATTGGGTAATTGGTGTATTTGACGTTTCCAATTTCGCCACGCTGTCAACTTTTTTCTCTTTATGCAAGAGTTTGCCGAAAAAGCGGTATTGTCAATGATGATTAAACCTAAGCTCCGCTTCAGCAAAAATCTTTGGAGATATTGACTACTTTGCCGATGATTTCGATGCCATCATCGGTATCAGGGTTTAATGTAATCGGCGGATAGACATTATTATCACTTATCAGCAGCAAAGAGCCATCCAGTTGGTATTGGACTCGTTTTACCAATAATAAGAACCTATGTTCAATAACGTTTAAGTAAAGTATGCAAATGGGAAATGATGAAATCATTTTCTTGATGTTTGCATTTAATCTCGTAATCCTTACTGAGTAACCTTGAATGATTTACCCAAGCAAAGGTTCGTTCAACAACCCAACGTTTAGGTAAAACCAGCCATTCAGGCGTGATTCGGGCAGAAATATCAACGCCAATGCCCAATTGGTCAGCGACATTTTCCTCAAAAGTCTTGCGGTAACCCGCGTCAGCACTAAACCGTTTGATGGTTGGGTATTTTTCAAATGCCTTT
>NZ_JQKE01000049.1 GCF_000745895.1 Stenoxybacter acetivorans DSM 19021
CTGATGTCTGATGTCTGATGTCTGATGTCTGATGTCTGATGTCTGATGTCTGATGTCTGATGTCTGATGTCTGATGTCTGATGTCTGATGTCTGACTATCGTTCTGCGTTACTACATTACACTAAGCCATAATCACCCAAATAACAATGCAACACTTTGATTAGTAACAAACAATGTCCTTGTTTTATCAACAAACACGTTAGCACCACATAAATTTTAGTTAAAATTTATGTATTTTTCATTTTCGATATATTTTTTCAATAATATATTCTGAAAATACAATTTGTTTTTTACTTAATACTCCTAATAATAAACCACTGAGATAAAACAAAATAAATCTCACATACCTTACGTACATTATTAATAAATACGTACATTAAACAGCGTTGTCATGTTTTACCTGACACACCAGCTAAGGAGTACCAAATAATGACTCAACATTTTGATAAATGCCCCATTACCCATTTAACAACAGATGCCGGCGCACCTGTTCCCGATAATCAAAACAGCTTAACAGCCGGACAGCGCGGTCCTTTGTTGGCACAAGATGTTTGGCTACACGAAAAATTGGGCAATTTTGTACGCGAAGTGATTCCGGAACGTCGAATGCACGCCAAAGGTTCAGGTGCATTCGGCACGTTTACCGTAACCCAAGACATCACCCGCTACACCCGTGCCAAATTTTTAAGCGAAGTCGGCAAAAAAACCGAATTGTTCGCTCGTTTTACCACAGTTGCGGGTGAGCGCGGCGCTGCCGATGCCGAACGCGACATTCGCGGCTTTGCCTTAAAATTCTATACCGAAGAAGGCAACTGGGATATGGTGGGCAACAATACCCCCGTATTTTTTATGCGCGACCCGCGTAAATTCCCCGACTTGAACAAAGCGGTAAAACGCGACCCGCGCACCAATCTGCGCAGTGCCACCTACAATTGGGATTTTTGGACTTTGCTGCCTGAGGCATTTCATCAAGTAACGGTTGTCATGTCAGACCGCGGCATTCCCGCCAGCTATCGTCATATGCACGGCTTCGGTTCACATACCTACAGCTTCATCAATGCCGAAAACGAACGCTTTTGGGTGAAATTCCACTTCAAAACCCAACAAGGCATTAAAAATTTAACCGATGCAGAAGCAGAAGCCGTTATCGGCAAAGACCGCGAAAGTCATCAGCGTGATTTATACGATGCCATTGATCGCGGCGATTTTCCGAAATGGACGATGTATATTCAAGTCATGCCCGAAACCGATGCGGAAAAAGTATCGTATCACCCGTTTGACCTGACCAAAGTATGGCCGCACAAAGACTATCCTTTGATTGAAGTGGGTGTTTTTGAGCTGAATCGCAATCCCGAAAACTTCTTTTCCGATGTAGAACAATCTGCGTTCGCACCGAGCAACTTGGTACCGGGTATTAGTGTTTCACCCGACAGAATGCTGCAAGCACGTTTATTCAATTATGCCGATGCACAGCGTTATCGTTTGGGTACTAATTTCCAACAAATTCCGGTTAATGCGCCCCGCTGTCCGGTACACAGTAACCATCGTGATGGATACGGACGCGTAGATGCCAACTACGGCAGTTTGCCGCACTACGAACCCAACAGCTTCCGTCAATGGCAAGAACAACCGCAATACAAAGAACCGCCGCTGAAAATCACCGGTGATGCTGATTTCTGGAATTACCGCGAAGACGACAGCGATTATTTCAGCCAGCCGCGCGCCCTGTTCCGCCTGATGACACCAGAGCAGCAGCAAACCTTGTTCGACAATACTGCCCGCGGCATGGGCGATGCCCTTGATTTCATCAAGTATCGCCATATCCGCAACTGTCATGCCTGCGATCCTGCCTACGGCGAAGGCGTTGCCCAAGCCCTGGGCTTAACAGTAGCAGATGCCTTGGCGGCAAAAGCCAATGATCCGGCACAAGGCCATGCGACTTTGATTTGACATCAACCGCTTTGAAAAAAATGAACAACCTCGCCGCAGCGCGGCGGGGGAATATGAACCAAAGAGATTGAAATCAACTGAGGTAGATAAAGTAGATTATTTCAGAAAAAATGATGTAATGAATTATAACTTAGCATACTGATTTATTTTGAATTCTTTTTACTAAAATACCCTCTGCGTCCTTGATATGCGTATGTGAACATAATATAATACCGCTATCCCCCTCAAGCCTCTGTCTGGTTTTCCAGCAGGGGTTTCCTCTTTTTCAGATATTTCAAACAGCCTGAGCAATGCCGATACATCAAAAATACTAATGTATTATTGATTACCATTGCGAAAAGCAATGCAGTGCCGTTTATCACACAGATAATGCAGCCTCCAACCTTTCAATGACAACCGGTCTGGTATTATGTTATTCAGACATAACATAGTACAAACAAATATTTAACACTTTTTCCGTTACAATTCGAGCTTATTTTCATCAGCGCAGATTTAAATCAAAAGGGTTTATTTATTGTGGATTCATTAACACAAGCAGTATTGGGTGCGTCGGTTCAAGGTGTGGGACTGGGTAAATATCAAGGACGCAAAGCCCTGTTTTATGGTGCCTTGCTCGGAACACTGCCTGATTTAGACGTGTTGATTCACTATGCCGATCCAATATCACGCATGACTTATCACCGCGGATTCAGCCATTCACTGCTGGTATTGCCTGTATTCGCACTGATTTTGGCGTGGCTCATCAAAAAAATAGGAAAGAACAATGCCTATTCTTTCAGCAGACTCTATGCCACGCTCTGCTTGGCGTTAATCACCCACCCGCTTTTAGATGCGTTCACGGTATATGGCACTCAACTATTTTGGCCGTTCACACCGATACCGCAGCAATGGTCGGGCGTGTTTATTATTGATCCGCTTTACACCCTGCCGCTGTTGTTTGCCGTATTGTGGATGCTGATTAAAGGCGCAACACAGCAAACACAGCGGATTTTGGCACTCAGCTTGCTGTGGAGTTGCTTGTATTTGGCGTGGGGAACATACGGCCAATACCACCACCAACAACGCGTTCAGGCAGCCTTAGCGTCACAAGGAATTGTTGTCCAACGCATAATGGCAACCCCCATGCCGCTGAATACTTTGCTGTTTCGCGTGGTGGCAGAAACCGATAATGATGAATACATTGATGCCGTCAGCGGTTGGTTTGATACCGAACCACCCGAATTTATCCGTTTACCGCAAGGCTTGCATTGGAAAAATCATTTACAAAACAATTTTTTATTTCAACGGCTAAACTGGTTTACCGATGGCTGGCTTGCCATTGATAACATCAACAAGCAATTGGTGGTAACCGATTTGCGCATGGGCGTACCGGGTAATCATAATTTTCGCTTTATCGTGGCAGAGCAAGACGTAAACGGGCAATGGCACAATATAGAACCGCAGCGCAGCCGCCAAGCAATCAATGGGAACACCACAGGGCTTCTAGCAAAAATGTGGCATCGCATTTGGCACAGCCTGCCGCCCTTGCCGCTGGCTCAATGGCAGCAAAATGCCGATACTGCGAAATCAGATAAACCGCAGTAACTTTATCAGGGCAATGATTGAGGCTGCCTGAAAACCCAAATGATCATCACCGTGATTCCTTGCAAACGATGCGGCAATCTACTTATCAATGTATTGGGTGAATAATTGCCGCACTGATTTATGCCGTATTGATATTGTAAAAAAATAATTGCTGAAAATTATTTTTAATAGTAAATTACTATCACAGAAATATATATTTCCTGACATTATGCTTGCCATCACTGAACAATGTGTGAAAGAAAATTATGAGTAGTCAATTATTGGATAAAATTGATCTGAAGATTTTGCAGATTCTGCAAGAGAACGGGCGGCTGAGTAATGTGGAATTATCGGAGCGCATTTCTTTATCGGCCTCTCCTTGTCTGCGCCGGCTGAAACATTTGGAAGACACAGGCATCATCCAGCGTTATGTTGCCCTGCTCAACCCGTCCGCACTCGGCTTGGGCTTAGACACCATGATACAAGTGAGCATCAACAAAAACGGCACGGCACGGGAAGAATTTGAACAATCGGTGCAAACTTGGCCGTCCGTATTGTCTTGTTTGGCACTAACCGGCGAAACCGATTTTATTTTGCATGCTTTTTTCACCGACATGACAGCCTTCTCCCACTTTGTTTTGGAAATATTACTGAAGCACCCCAGTGTACAAGATGCCAAATCCGGTTTTATTTTAAAGGAAATTAAAAACTCTACTGCGCTGCCCTTGGCACATTTGCTCACCGAATAACGCAGTGTTTCAGGCAATCGTTCAATCATCACTAAAAAT
The DNA here is from genome assembly GCF_000745895.1 of Stenoxybacter acetivorans DSM 19021. Classification (GTDB taxonomy): domain Bacteria; phylum Pseudomonadota; class Gammaproteobacteria; order Burkholderiales; family Neisseriaceae; genus Stenoxybacter; species Stenoxybacter acetivorans. Next base: position 4,302 of record NZ_JQKE01000049.1, read on the forward strand.
ACCATGAACCACCCACCCGAACACGACGACATTTACCAACACGCCACCCGTCTTTGGCTGGAAAAAGCCATTATCGGCTTAAATCTTTGCCCGTTTGCCAAAGCACCGTATTCTAAAAATAAGGTGCGTTTAACCGTGATCCATTCGCGGCACTTAGATGATTTTTTACAAACACTGGATAATGAACTGCAATTGCTGGCTGAAACGCCGATTGATGAAATCGAAACCACTTTGCTGATAGAGCCGAAATTATTTCCCGACTTTGAAATATTTAATGAGATGCTGGTTTTGGCAGATGAAGCGATTGATGACAACCACCTAAACGGCGTGATTCAAATTGCGCCGTTTCATCCGCAATTTCAGTTTGAAAACACGCAAAACGATGACATCAGTAACTATACCAACCGCAGCCCCTATCCCACTTTGCATTTGATTCGTGAAGAAAGCATTGATAAAGCCGTTGCCGCCATTGCCGACCCTGCCGATATTTACCAACGCAACATCGCGCTGCTGCAAGCAATGGGACAGCAAGGCTGGCTGAACTTAGGCATTCCCATGCCCGGCAATCCCATTAAACCCAATACAAAATAACACATTTGCGTTCGTAAAGCCCAATTGATTTTCAGGCAGCCTCAATTTCAGACAGCCTTAATCAATTTTTTCGTAACGTACATCTAAAATTTCAATGGTTTCAATATCTTGCGGTGTGTGTAAACGCACTTCATCACCTGCCTGTTTTTTTAACAAGCTGCGCGCCAGCGGTGAAACCCAAGAAATTTTATTCTCGGCGGTATTGATTTCATCAGTGCCGACAATGCGCACGGTTTGTGTCGCACCGCTTTCGCGCAGCAATTCCACCGTTGCCCCAAAAAATATTTGCTCGGTTTTATCGCGCGCTTCGGGATCAACCACCTGCGCAATTTCCAAACGCTTATTTAAAAACCGAATCCGCCGATCAATCTCACGAAGGCGGCGTTTACCATAAAGATAATCACCGTTTTCACTGCGATCACCGTTACCTGCTGCCCAGTTCACCACTTGCACCACTTCCGGCCGTTCTTTACGCACCAGCTGATACAGCTCGTCTTTCAGAACACGATAACCGGCAGGCGTAATGTAATTGATAAGGGGTTTGTTTTCATTAGATAAAGACATACACCACAGCTAAACAACTTTCTTTAGTAGGAAAAAACCTGCTTATTACGGTAAACGAAGCACGGGGCAGTCCACTGTCTACAGTTCAGTAACACCATGAGTGGGATTGCTGCTGCCACATCGCCGCCCACTTTCAATGACCGCAAGTGTCCGGCGATAAAAGACATTAAACCCGATTCAGATAGCACATTGATTTTCTCAATTATTTGCCACCATATTATCTACGTTTAACACCAAAAATTCTCTCAAAGCAGGCTCCAGTCCAATAGTGCTTTTCACCGTTTGAGTGAACATTTTTTGCAAAAAAGTATACATTTGCTTTTGTTCCTCTTCGGTTAGCACTAACCAAGCGTTTTGGCGCAAACGATTCACCGGCACAATCAGCTTATGAACCATGTCCACACCTTTTTGAGTGAGTTTTAAAGTAATTTTTCGCCGATCAATCGGGTGCGTAAATCGATTTACCCAGCCCATTTTCACCATCTCATCAGACAAGCGCGTAGCAGATGTACGCGTTAAATTCAAAGCTTCACTCAATTCAGACGGCAAAATTTCCTGCCCTTCGCTGAAATAAACCGCCAACAGTGCGTACCACTGGCTTTCATTCATACCTTGCTTATTTAAAAACTGGTTCAAATTATTCCTTTTTTCAATATTCAGCGCACGAATTAGCCGATCATAAAGAATAATTTCAGTATTGATTTCAGGAAAATCAACGTTGAGCCGATCCAATGATTCTTCGAATTGAAATCCCGCAAATCTAAAAGACATATTATTTCTCCTATGTATGTTCACTTTTTAAACTATCACCATGCATCATTTGTACACACCGTTATCTTAACATTTTAATTAAATAATTCTAAATCACTCATAACCATTTTAATTCTTAATTTTTTATCTCTTCCTAAAATTTCATTACACCGCAAATTTACCAGATAGCCAAAAAATGACAATTAATTTTCAAAAAAACTTTTATAAATAAACAATGAACAAAATTACCCATAAGAATAAGTGCAATAATCACCTGCTGCGCTCACGGTACAAATTTTACAATAACGAACAAATATCGCTTAAAATTTAATTTTATTTAGTTTTTTATTACATATTTTAATCATCATGTACTACTACTACTACTACTACTACTACTACTACTACTACTACTACTACTACTACTACTACTACTACGCATATAGCATGCCACAGCCAAACTACTTGTTTTTCATCACATAGTAACACAAAACAATCAACCTCTTACCGTAGAAACCGGAATGAAAAATCGTATCCATGTACAGAAATAATAGCTGAGCTATATTATGTTTTACATAGGAAAATCATAATTTGACCCTATAGCCCTATAGAATAGAGTTTAAAAAATTAGCATTTAACAAACCAATAATTTATTAAAGTTATTATTTTGAAATTATTTTCACAACGTGATTATATTCTAACCTAAAAAAACCGAACAACCGTTATTTATAGCTAAACTATTAAATTTTTAAAAACCATTAACCAAACAAATCATTCAATCGAAATACCTCCCATACACAATTTGAACAGCACATCAATGTCATTAAGTCTTAAAAACCTGCGTTTTGCTTTTACCCATGCCCATGCCCATTCATGTTCTATGAGATTCAAGCCAACGTTGTATGCGGGGGCAGCCAAAGTATGGCTAAACGACTATTTTCTGCACATGGATACAGCTTTCATCTCGGCTTCTACCATCAGGGCTTGATTGCTTCAGATTGCTGCGTGACGAAAAAGAAAGCAGTTTGGCTATACAGCTCAGAAAATTTATTAAAAAACAATATATTACAGTATATTGCAACAATACCTGTATCCGATTGATTGCGTATCACAATACAAAGGAACGCCGAAACATGCTTTCAGGGTGGTCTGTACAGAAGATCGCATCAATCAAAAATTTACCCGAGTTGCCCGACCACCGATCAATGGTAAAGCGGAGCGGCGTTGATGCAGATGCGGCACGGCAAAACACGCTTTAATGACCATGAATGCCGAAAACCGAAATGAAAACGTTTTATCAATGACGACAATGCGGTTAAACCGCGCCAGTCGCTTAACGAGGTTATGCCATATAAGGCTTTAGAGAGCTGTTTTTATTTTGATAATGTGTGAACAACACGATAAATTTTTACAACTTACGATTATTATTCAAAAAGTTGCGTTAGTTCTCTAAACAGTAATACTACAGTATCGTAGAACATGTACAACAATACGCCCGTCATCTGCTTTTTTGCACCACAATGCCAAGCGGTAAATTATCGCGCTCTTTCTGAGGCAATATACTCATTCAATAGACCATTGCAACAGGAAGCCAGAACCTGCAACTCAGTGTTCAGAAGAGATGTTTATCCTACCCAAACCGCGCGTTGATTAAAATTTCTTCCACACGCACGCAATATTGTGTGCTTCTGACCTGAAGATCAGATTCTTAAAATCAGCAGACAAAAATAATTTCAGGCAGCCCTAAGGCTGCCTGAAATTATGGCTTCATTGACAAATAATCTTATTCTTCTGAAATTTCTTCAGAAGCACTGCCGGCAGTATCGCTTTCTTCGCTTTCATCTGATCCACTGCTGATCAACAAATTTTCGATGCCTGAGGCGGAGCGGATTTTACCATTAATCTCTTGAGCAATTTCCGGATTTTCCTTGAGCCAGATACGGGTATTGTCTTTGCCTTGCCCAATCTTGCTGCCGTTATAGCTGTACCACGCACCTGATTTTTCAACAAAACCCAATTTCACGCCCCAATCAATGAGTTCACCCTCCCAACTTACGCCTTCGCCGTACAAAATATCAAATTCCGCTTGCTTAAACGGCGGTGCAACTTTGTTTTTGATGACTTTCACTCGGGTTTCATTACCCAAAATATCCTCACCTTTTTTAATTTGCCCGATACGGCGGATATCCAAACGCACAGATGCGTAGAATTTCAAAGCATTGCCGCCGGTTGTGGTTTCCGGGCTGCCAAACATCACACCGATTTTCATACGAATTTGATTGATAAAAACAACCAAGGTATTGGTTTTTTTTATATTTCCGGTCAGCTTACGCAGGGCTTGGCTCATTAAACGCGCTTGTAAACCAACGTGGCTGTCGCCCATTTCGCCTTCAATTTCAGCTTTCGGCACCAATGCCGCCACCGAATCAATCACCACCATATCCACGCCGCCGCTGCGCACCAGAGTATCGCAAATTTCCAAAGCCTGTTCACCCGTATCCGGCTGCGACACCAGCAATTCTTCCACTTTTACACCCAATTTACGTGCATAAATGGGATCAAACGCATTTTCAGCATCAATAAATGCACAAGTACCGCCTGCCTTTTGGCATTGTGCAATGGCTTCTAAACACAGCGTGGTTTTACCCGAAGACTCAGGACCAAAAATTTCCACAACGCGCCCGCGCGGCAATCCGCCCACACCCAAAGCCAAATCCACACCCAAAGAACCCGTGGAAATAACCTCCAGATTTTCATCTTTGTGGCTGCCGTCCATTTTCATGATGGAGCCTTTGCCGAAATCTTTTTCAATTTGCGCCAAAGCCGCCGCCAATGCTTTGCTTCTGTCGCCGTCAAAGTTTTTGCTATCAAAACTTTTGCTGTCTGATTTTTTCTTGCTTTCCGCCATGATTTTGATTTCCGTTTGATTTGTAACTGATAAAAAGCGTGTTTACAACAATTATTGATCAACGAATGCCCGTTCAATCACATAATCGCCGCGCTGACCCATTTTGGGCGAAATTTTCAACCCAAATTCATTTAACACATTGCAAGTATCGCGCAGCATATCCGGACCGCCGCAAATCATGCCGCGATCATTTTCAGGATTGATTTCAGGTAGCCCAATATCATCAAATAATTTACCCGAACGCATCAAATCGGTTAAGCGGCCTTTGTGAACATATTCTTCACGCGATACAATCGGGTAATAAATCAATTTTTCACGCACCAATTCACCCAAATACTCATGGTTTGGCAACTCTTGGGTGAAGCGGTCATAATACGCTAAATCTCTCTGATGGCGCACCCCATGAATCAAAATGACTTTTTCAAATTGCTCATAGACATCGGGGTCTTTGGTGATGCTCAAAAACGGCGCAAGGCCGGTGCCGGTGGACAATAAATACAGATTTTTTCCGAGGTTCAAATCACCGCAAATCAGCGTTCCGGTGGGTTTTTTGCTGATTAAAACGTCATCGCCCACCTTTAAGTGCTGCAATCGCCCCGTGAGCGGTCCGTCCGAAACTTTGATGCTGAAAAATTCCAAATGCTCTTCCCAATTGGCACTCGCCACACTGTAAGCACGCATTAAGGGTTTACCATCAACCAACAAACCAACCATCACAAACTGCCCGTTTTCAAAACGCAAACTTTCATCTCGGGTGCAAGTAAACGTGAAGTAGGCTTCTGTCCAGTGATGTACGCTCAATACTTTTTGTACGTTATACGCCGCCATATTATTTTCCTCAAAACAAACCGCCGATAGATACCATCGTGCGGCAGGCAATAAAATTGAATGATTCTCCAGTAAAACAGCCGGTTTCAAAAACAGGCTGCCTGAATCGTCTCGGTATCATATTTTTGTGTATCAATGTTGTGTATTCTAGGAGAAACACACCAAAGCCTCAATCAATGTTTATTTTTATTCCGATGCACATGCCTAAGGCTGCCTGTGGTTTTCAGGCAGCCTTATCGGCCGCTAACCGGCTCATCCGGCTTTCCGCTCTGCCTGCGACACATCACGCACTGCGCCGGTGTCGGCACTGGTGGTCATCGCGGCATAAGCGCGCAGGGCAGCAGATACATGGCGTTGGCGATGTTCAGGCTGCCACGCGCGTGCGCCTCGGCTTTCCATATCGGCGCGACGGCTGGTCAATTCGGCATCGGATACCGCCAAATGAATGCGGCGGTTGGGTATGTCAATTTCAATTGTATCACCTTCGTAAACCAGCCCAATCGCCCCGCCTTCTGCCGCTTCGGGTGAAACGTGTCCGATGGATAAGCCTGATGTTCCGCCTGAGAAACGACCATCGGTAAGCAAGGCACAGGCCTTACCCAATCCTTTGGATTTTAAATAGCTGGTGGGATACAGCATCTCCTGCATTCCCGGACCGCCTTTAGGACCTTCATAACGAATAATCACCACATCGCCCGCTTCAATGTGATTGTCCAAAATAGCGGCAACGGCATCTTCTTGGCTTTCAAAAACACGGGCACGGCCGGTAAAAGTTAAGATGCTGCTGTCCACACCCGCTGTTTTTACCACACAGCCGCGTTTTGCAATATTGCCAAACAACACCGCCAAGCCGCCGTCTTGTGAATAGGCATGGGCTTTATCGCGGATACAGCCGTTTTCACGATCAAGGTCTAAACTATTCCATTGACGGTTTTGCGAAAAGGCTTGAGTGGAGCGCACACCGCCCGGCGCAGCAAGATAGCGTTGCTGCGCAGCAACGTTTTCAGAGCGGGTTATATCCCATTGCTGCAAAGCAGCTTGTAAACTTTCGGCATGAACAGTGGGTACATCGGTATGCAATAATCCAGCACGGTCTAACTCCGCCAAGATACCAAATACACCGCCGGCACGGTGTACATCTTCCATGTGGTATTGCTGAGTAGCAGGGGCAACCTTACACAAACACGGCACTTTGCGGCTGAGCTGATCAATGTCGGCCATCTTAAAATCCACGCCCGCTTCGGCAGCGGCAGCAAGCAAGTGCAATACCGTGTTGGTTGAACCGCCCATGGCAATGTCCAAACTCATGGCATTCATAAACGCCGGTTTATCGGCAATACTGCGCGGCAATACTGCGTGGTCGTCTTGTTCGTAATAACGGCGGGCAAGGGCAACGATCAACCGCCCCGCCTCTAAAAACAATGCTTTGCGCGATTCATGGGTTGCCAGCAGCGAACCATTCCCCGGCAAAGACAAACCCAATGCTTCCGTCAAGCAATTCATGGAATTGGCAGTGAACATACCCGAACACGAGCCGCAGGTGGGGCAAGCGGAGCGTTCCACCCGCGCCACTTCTTCGTCGCTGACTTGATCGTTGCCCGCCTCAATCATGGCATCAATCAAATCCAATTTACGGGTATTTTCCCGCCCATCAGCAACGGCAATCACCTTGCCCGCCTCCATAGGACCGCCGGAAACAAATATTGTGGGAATATTTAAGCGCATCGCCGCCATTAACATGCCGGGGGTGATTTTGTCGCAGTTGGAAATACACACCAAGGCATCGGCGCAGTGGGCATTAACCATGTACTCAACGCTGTCGGCAATCAAATCACGCGAAGGCAGGCTGTATAACATGCCGCTGTGCCCCATAGCAATGCCGTCATCAATGGCAATGGTATTGAATTCTTTGGCAATACCGCCTGCCGCTTCAATTTCCCGCACCACCAGCTGCCCCAAATCATGCAAATGCACATGCCCAGGCACAAATTGGGTAAACGAGTTGGCAACGGCGATAATCGGCTTACCAAAATCATGGTCTTGTACACCGGTGGCGCGCCACAGCGCACGTGCGCCCGCCATGTTGCGCCCGTGAGTGGAAGTATATGACCGATATTGCGGCATGGCATTTTCCTCTGAACCAAATTTTTTTGACTTCGCATTATACCCAAACCAATGTGTGCAGTGCATTATCGGCTTAGTATTGCATCTTATTTTTCAGGCAGCCTGAACAAATTATTCGGATATTTTAAGAAATACATCAATATTCCGATGCGAGGTATTCAGCCTAATAGGGCTTGCGGGGGTTTAACACACTTTGACAAATCACTTGACGATTTTTTCATCGTTCATTATAGTACGAAAAGTTTACTGTACCGAAAGGTTGGGCTGAAAACTTCAGCCTTTTGCATTCTGATGCGCCGAATTTTAATATGGCAAGCCGTTTCTTTAGTCGCAATATGCATGATTTTTGCAATTTTTTTGAGTAAAAATGCGGCTTTATCCTGTCTGTTCGGCGGCTTGTCCTACCTGATGCCCAACGCAGCAGCGGCATTGGTTTTAAACTTTTTCCGTTCGCGTCCGCGCTGGACAGCAATCAGCTTCCTTTGGGGAGAAAGTTTGAAAGTAATGCTGTCCATTCTGCTCATCGCTGCGGTATTTTTGCTGTACCCCGAGGTGATGTGGTTGCCCTTTTTATCAGGCTTGATTACGGTCAGTCATGTCGTTTTTTTTATGATTTGGAAAACTCATTATGGCAAGTGAAACTTTAACTGCTGCAGATTACATCAAACACCATTTACAAAGTTTGACGCAAACCGGTCATTCCCAGGGTTTAAAAAATATCGCTGATTTTTCATACATCAACGTGGATACCTTGTTTTATTCCGTGTTGCTGGGGATTCTAGTGTGCTTTTTGTTGTGGCGCGCGGCGAAAACCGCCACGGTCAACGTTCCGGGTCGCTTTCAGGCAGCCGTTGAGTTGCTGGTGGAATTTGTTGATGATATGTGCAAAAACATTATCCACAATGCCACAACGCGCAAGCTGATGGCACCTTTGGGTTTAACTGTGTTTGTGTGGGTGTTTTTTATGAACGCCATGGATTTATTGCCTGTGGATTTGTTGCCCCGCATCGGCGAAATGTTCGGGTTGCATTATATGCGCGTGGTACCGACTGCTGACATCAACGGTTCTTTGGCTCTGGCAATCGGCGTGTTGTTGTTATACTTATTTTACAGCGTAAAAATCAAAGGCTTTGGTGGTTGGATGCATGAGTTGTTTACCGCGCCGTTTGGCCCGTGGCTTGCCCCCGCTAATTTCATTTTGAATATATTGGAAATTATTTCCAAAACAGTTTCGCATGGTATGCGGTTGTTTGGTAATATGTATGCGGGTGAACTGGTATTCCTGTTGATTGCCTTATTGGGCGGCGCATGGGCATCAGGCGGTTCTGTGTCAATTATGGATCCGGCTCTGTTTTTATTGCATATTATTGCTGGTACGATATGGGCAATTTTCCATATTCTGATCATCACATTGCAGGCGTTTATCTTCATGGTGCTGGCCTTTGTGTACATAGGACAGGCGCATGACGCACACTAAGTGGGAGTGTAACCGCGCTGTTTGAATGTTTTTTGCTGAAATTCGAATGTTTTTGCTGGAAGTGTAACCGCGCTGTTTGAATGTTTTTTGCTGAAATTCGAATGTTTTTGCTGGAGTTGTTGTTTTTTTGTCCTTTACTTTTATCTTTTAAGGAGTTTGAAATGGGTGGTTTGATTGCAATCGCTTGTGGCTTAATCGTAGGCTTGGGCGCGATGGGTGCTTGTATCGGTATTGGCTTGGTGGGTTCTAAATATTTAGAGTCTGCCGCTCGCCAGCCTGAATTGATTGGTCCCCTGCAAGTGAAACTGTTCCTGATCGCCGGTTTGATTGATGCCGCTTTCTTGATTGGCGTGGCCATTGCACTGTTGTTTACTTTCGTGAATCCGTTTGCAGGTTCGTGAATCCAGGTTCGTGAATCCGTTTGCAGGCTAATTAACGATGCGGGCTTCAATGGAAGCTCGTGTGCTTGATTAACCCTACTAACTACGAAGGCTAAGCAAATGAACTTAAATGCAACCTTATTTGCGCAGTTAATTGTTTTCGGCATTTTGGTTTGGTTCACCATGAAATTCGTGTGGCCGCCCATTGTCAAAGCACTTGATGAGCGTGCAGAAAAAGTCGCCGAAGGCTTGGCTGCTGCCGAGCGCGGTAAAAGCGACTTTGAACAAGCTGAAAAGCGTGTTGCAGAAATCTTAGCCGAGGGACGCAGTCAGGTTACCGATATGGTAGCCAACGCGGAAAAACGTGCCGCTTTAATTGTTGAAGAAGCCAAAACACAGGCTTCAGGAGAAGCAGCACGTATTATTTCCCAAGCCAAAGCCGATGTAGCCCAAGAAGCCAACCGTGCTCGTGAAACTTTACGTGAACAAGTGGCGGCTTTGGCTGTAAAAGGTGCTGAATCTATTTTGCGCACAGAAGTAGATGCTTCCCGCCATGCGCAAATGTTGGCTAACCTGAAACAGGAGCTGTAATCCCATGGCTGAGTTCGCGACCGTTGCCAGACCCTATGCCAAAGCATTGTTTAATCTGGCGCAAGAAAAAAATCAACTTGAGTCTTGGTTGGGCGAACTGAAAATTTTGGCACAAGTTGTATCACAGCCCAAAGTGACTGCCTTGATTGATGCGCCGGAAATCGGCTATGCCGCAAAAGCGGACACAATCGTGTCTTTACTGGATAATCCGGCTGCTGGCAAAGAAGTAAAAAACTTTGTTTACATACTGGCTGAAAATAAGCGTCTGTCGGTTTTGCCTGAAGTTTATACGCAATATCAAGACCTTGCTTTATCCCGAAATCACACCAAAATCGCTACTGTTTACACTGCCTATCAGATGAACACGGCACAATTTGCCGAAGTGGTGCAAGATTTGGAAGCGCGCTTTCAAACCAAATTGCAAGCCACCCAAGTGGTTGAGCCCGGTTTGATTGGTGGTCTTAAAGTGGAAGTCGGCGATCAGGTACTGGATCTGTCAATACAGGGACGTTTGCGTAGCCTGTATTCGGCAATGATGAATTAGGAGAGTTTTCATGCAGCTTAATCCTGCTGAAATTAGTGATTTGATTAAAGCCAAAATCGAGAACTTGTCGGTGGAATCTGAATTGCACACTCGCGGCACGGTGATGTCGGTAACAGACGGCATTGTGCGTGTGCATGGCTTGTCTGATGCGATGCAAGGCGAGATGCTTGAATTCCCTGACAACACTTTCGGTTTGGCAATGAATTTAGAGCGCGATTCTGTCGGCGCGGTGATTCTGGGTGAATACGACCACATCAAAGAAGGCGATACCGTTACGTGTACCGGCCGCATTCTGGAAGTGCCGATTGGCCGTGAATTGATTGGCCGTGTCGTTGATTCCTTAGGCCGTCCGATTGACGGCAAAGGTCCTATCAACGCGACACTAAGTGCGCCGATTGAAAAAATTGCACCCGGTGTGATTGCGCGCCAATCTGTAGATCAACCGATGCAAACCGGTTTAAAAGCCATTGATTCTATGGTGCCGGTTGGTCGCGGTCAGCGCGAGTTGATTATTGGTGACCGCCAAACAGGCAAAACCGCGGTGGCATTAGATGCCATCGTTAATCAAAAAGACACCGGCGTGATTTGTATTTACGTGGCAATTGGGCAAAAAGCCTCATCAATTGCCAACGTGGTGCGTAAACTGGAAGAACACGGTGCGTTGGATCACACCATTATTGTTGCTGCCGCTGCATCAGAAGCTGCCGCATTGCAATACATTGCCCCGTACGCGGGCTGCACCATGGGTGAATATTTCCGTGATCGCGGCGAAGACGCATTAATTGTGTATGATGACTTGTCTAAACAAGCCGTTGCCTACCGTCAAATTTCCTTGTTGCTGCGCCGTCCGCCCGGTCGTGAAGCCTACCCCGGCGATGTGTTTTACTTACACAGCCGCTTGTTGGAACGTGCCGCACGCATCAATATTGATGAAGTTGAAAAACGCACCGGCGGCGAAGTCAAAGGCAAAACCGGTTCATTAACGGCTTTGCCGATTATCGAAACCCAAGCCGGCGACGTGTCTGCATTCGTGCCGACCAACGTGATTTCGATTACTGACGGTCAAATTTTCTTGGAAACCGATTTGTTTAACTCCGGTATCCGTCCTGCCATTAACGCCGGTATCTCCGTATCGCGGGTGGGTGGTGCGGCACAAACCAAAGTAATTAAGAAATTGGGCGGCGGCATTCGCTTGGCTTTGGCACAATACCGTGAATTAGCGGCATTCTCTCAATTCGCATCTGATTTGGACGAAGCCACACGCAAACAATTGCAGCACGGTGAAGTGGTTACGGAATTGATGAAGCAAAAACAATTCAGCACCCTCAACACCGCTGAAATGGCATTAACTTTATGGGCAATCAACAATAACTCCTATGAAGATGTGCCGGTAAAAAAAGCATTGGCTTTTGAAGACGAGTTTTTAAGCTACGTTCGCACACAATGTCCTGAAGTGTTGGATCAAATCAACGCCAAAGGCGCAATGAGCGACGAGCAAGAAAAAGTGCTGACCGATGCCATGAAAACTTTCAAAACATCTTACGGCTACCAAGCCTAAGCCACTTTTTTGAAAGGAGTCTGAAATGGCAGTAGGAAAAGAGATTCTCACCAAAATTCGCAGTGTTCAAAATACCCAAAAGATCACCAAAGCGATGCAAATGGTGTCAACCTCTAAAATGCGGAAGACTCAAGACCGGATGCGCCAAGCGCGTCCGTATGCCGAAAAAGTACGTCTGGTCATGAGCCACTTGGCACAAACCAACACCGATCACGGTTTGCCGATTTTAGATGGTCGCAATACCGTTAAGCGCGCCGGCTTTATTTTAATTACCACCGACAAAGGTTTGTGCGGTGGATTGAATGCCAATTTGCTGAAAAAATTCTTTGCCAAGCTGCAAGAATATGATCAGCAAGGTGTGGCGTCGGATATTGTCTGCTTGGGCAGCAAGGGTTTGGCTGCCTGCAATCGGGTTGGTTTAAACGTGATTGCCAGTGCCACCAATTTGGGCGACACCCCAAAAATGGAAACACTGCTGGGACCGATAACGGAAATCATCAGCCGTTATGTCAAAGGCGACTTAGATGTGATTCATTTGGTGTATTCCGGTTTCGTCAATACCATGCGCCAAGAGCCGCTTTTGGAAGTGTTATTGCCAATTGGTGAAAACGTGCTGAATGAAGTATCGACAGGCAAAGAGTACAGCTGGGATTATGTGTATGAACCCTCTCCCACCGACGTACTGGAATACTTGGTCCGCCGTTATTTAGAGTCTGTGGTGTATCAGGCATTGAGCGAAAACATGGCTTCAGAACAAGCCGCGCGCATGGTAGCAATGAAAGCCGCTACCGACAATGCCGGCAATGCCATTAAAGAATTGCGTTTGGTGTACAACAAATCACGCCAAGCCGCAATTACCACAGAGTTGTCAGAAATTGTGGCCGGTGCTGCAGCCGTTTAAGGCAGCAGCAGGTCAAATAAATAGGATACGATAATGAGCCAAGGCAAAATCGTACAAATCATTGGTGCCGTTGTGGACGTTGAGTTCCCGCGTGATGCCATTCCGAGTGTGTATGACGCCCTAAAACTGGTGGACACCGATCTGACTTTAGAAGTGCAGCAGCTTCTGGGGGACGGCGTAGTGCGTACCATTGCCATGGGCAGCTCCGACGGTTTAAAACGCGGCATGACAGTTACCAATACAGGTGCGCCGATTACCGTACCGGTTGGTAAAGCGACACTGGGGCGCATCATGGACGTATTGGGCCGCCCTGTTGACGACGCAGGCGACATCAACGCCGACGGCAAACGCGCCATTCACCAATTAGCACCGAAATTTGATGAATTATCCAGCTCTACTGAATTATTGGAAACCGGTATCAAAGTGATTGATTTGCTTTGTCCGTTTGCAAAAGGCGGTAAAGTGGGTTTGTTCGGCGGTGCGGGTGTGGGTAAAACCGTGAACATGATGGAGTTGATTAACAACATCGCCAAAGCACACAGCGGTTTATCCGTGTTTGCCGGCGTAGGAGAGCGTACCCGCGAGGGCAATGACTTCTACCACGAAATGAAAGACTCCAACGTCTTGGATAAAGTGGCAATGGTGTATGGTCAAATGAATGAGCCGCCGGGCAACCGCTTGCGCGTGGCTTTAACCGGCTTGACCATGGCAGAACATTTCCGCGATGAAAAAGATGAAAACGGCAAAGGGCGTGATGTGTTGTTGTTCATTGACAACATCTATCGCTACACCTTAGCGGGTACTGAAGTGTCAGCCCTGCTGGGCCGTATGCCCTCCGCCGTGGGCTATCAGCCGACACTGGCAGAAGAAATGGGACGATTGCAAGAACGCATCACTTCCACCCAAACGGGTTCGATTACATCAATCCAAGCCGTCTATGTACCGGCGGACGACTTGACCGATCCCTCTCCTGCCACCACATTTGCCCACTTAGACGCTACCGTGGTATTGAGCCGCGACATTGCTTCTTTGGGTATTTATCCGGCGGTTGATCCTTTGGATTCTACTTCACGTCAGTTAGATCCGACAGTGTTGGGGCAAGAGCATTACGATGTTGCCCGCGGTGTGCAATCCACCTTGCAAAAATACAAAGAATTGCGCGATATTATTGCAATTTTGGGTATGGATGAATTGTCTGACGAAGATAAACTCACCGTGATGCGTGCCCGTAAAATCCAACGCTTCCTGTCGCAACCGTTTCACGTGGCTGAAGTATTTACCGGTTCACCCGGCAAATACGTATCACTGCGCGATACCATTGTCGGCTTTAAAGCAATTTTGAGCGGCGAATACGACCACTTGCCAGAGCAAGCCTTCTACATGGTCGGCAGCATCGAAGAAGCTGCTGAAAAAGGCAAAACCTTAAATTAAGGAGGTGCTGATGAGTACCATGCAAGTGGAAGTGGTGAGCAACGAGCAACACATCTTTTCGGGTCAGGCAGAATTTGTTGTCGTACCGACCCAAATGGGTGAACTGGGTATCTACCCGCGCCATGAACCGATTATGAGCTTGGTGCGTCCCGGTGTCCTGCGTTTGACCATACCCAATCAAAAAGATGAAGTGCTGCTTGCCATATCCGGCGGCGTTTTGGAAGTACAACCGGACAAGCTCACTGTTTTGGCAGACGTTGCTGTACGCAGTACTGAAATGGATCAGCAGCGGGCAGAAGCCGCTAAAAAAGCGGCAGAAGCTGGCGTACATGCTGCCAAAGATGAAAAATCTCTGGCGGCGGCGCAAGTTGCTTTGGCAACGGCTATTGCCGAGCTGAAAACTTTGGATTATTTGCGTGCGCATAAAAAATAACTGTACTCATATCAACAATCATTAGGCTGCCTGAAAACAAGTTGATAAAACTTTTTCAGGCGGCGGATTTGTTGGATTGTGTGCACTTCGAGGGCTAAACCCGATTCAATTGGGATTTAGCCCTTTTATTTTGCAGTTATGGCTAAGTTACTTTCTTTTTCATCACATAATAATCCGAAACAATCAAGCCCTATAGAGGGTAGAAACTAAAATGAAAAATCGTATCTATGTGCAAAAAATAGTGGTTTAGCTATAAGTGAATAGGCATAGACAAAAAAACCAAAAGCAATGAGGCAGCTGTAATTGGTTTTATACCCGGAAGTTGAAATAAATGAAAATAACAGAAATCAGCGGATTTACGCTTATCGAGCTCATGATTACTATTGTTGTTATCGGCATTTTGGCGATGATAGCCTATCCGAGCTATCTGCAATATGTGCGCATGACTCGTCTGTTTGAAGCCAAAAGCGCATTGTTGATAAACAGCCAAGCATTGGAGCGTTTTTATCTGAGAAATACCACATTTAAAGCCAATTCCACCACGTGGGCGTCATTACCCATCGAAAAAACCGATTACTTCTGCTTGCGCTTACAAGGCAATCCGCGTGGTGCGGCTGATGAAAGATTCACGCTAAAAGCAGTTGCCTACGATAAACAGCAAGAACCCCGAGTGTTAAAAATCAACCAAGACTTCACCATGTTACTTTGTGAAGAAAGTGCCAGTGCTTGTAATGAAACCAAGCCATTTTTTTCAGGAGGCAGTGCCGTAGATAAGCACTGCCGTATTCAGTAAGGGACAAGACAACCAAACAAGGTAAAAACAAGACAACTAAATTTTCTCGGTTCTAAACCATTTAAGCAAGATTTTATAGATATTTTGCTCTCTATGGTTAAAACGAAACTCAGTTTCTTTAAGATGAATTTCAAATAAGTGCTTATGAATACCTTTAAACTTCGCCAAGCGGTGTTTAGCGAAGCCCCAAAAGCTTTCAATACCGTTTACATGATTGCCCTTACCGTCGGAAAATTCATCATTACCATGATTGACACGAAAATGCTTTTCAAAACCCACATCAACCAAACCGTCGTAACCGCGCCAGCCATCTGTATGGAGAACGCTGTTAATATC
>NZ_JQKE01000050.1 GCF_000745895.1 Stenoxybacter acetivorans DSM 19021
AAATTGTCTGTACAGAACATCGCATCAATCAAAAATTTACCCGAGTTGCCCGCCCACAGACCAATGGTAAGGCAGAGCGGGTTATCAGGACGTTGATGCAGATGTGGCACGATAAAACACGCTTTCAGGACAGTGAGCATCGAAAGCTGGAGCTAAATCGCTTCATCAACTACTACAATACGGTGAAGCCTCATAAATCGCTTAACGGAGCGACACCATACGAGGTACTAGAGAAATATTTTTATTTTGATGAAAAGTGTAAACAACGCGGATAATTCTTACAGATTATGGAAGTAAAGAAATCAATGAATTAAATCTTGACCCCATTGTTGTTAAGCTAATGGACACAGAAGAGGGTAAGGCGTGGTCATTGGATTTTGCGAAAAAAGTTGAAGTTGAGTATAAGAAATTTTTGACTTTATGCTTGGAATATCCTGATTTTTCTATGGTTCCGTCCAAAACAGTTGATGATTTTTGGCACTACCATATTTTGGATACTCAAAAATATCAGGAAGATTGTGAAAAGATTTTTGGTTATTTTTTACATCACTTCCCCTATTTTGGTATGCGCGGTCAAGAAGATGCTGATAATCTACAGCAAGCATGGTCTGAAAGTTTGGCTTTATATACCAAACGCTTTGGTGATATGGATAATGAATTGTGGTTTGCCAGCGCACGTTGCCCGAATTGTGGTCGTCGCGGCAATAATCAACAACCCTATTTCCACGAAGAAAGACCGTCTTTACCCAAATTGGCAGCATGATAAAAAATACTGGAATCAACAAAAAAATCGAATACCCAATTCCGGGGATTCGATTTTTTCACTTTTTCAGGCAGCCTGTAAATTTTAATAGGCTGCCTGAAAATCAAGCATCAGGCGTTGATTACATCATACCGCCCATGCCGCCCATGCCGCCCATACCACCCATATCAGGCATAGCAGGTTTGTCTTCCGGCAATTCGGCAATCATGCAGTCAGTGGTGAGCATCAAGCCGGCAATCGAAGCGGCGTGCTGCAAAGCAGTGCGGGTAACTTTGGCGGGGTCAATCACACCCATTTCCAACAAGTCGCCGTATTCACCGGTACCGGCGTTGAAACCGTAGTTGCCGCTGCCGTCCAATACTTTGTTAATCACCACGCTCGGTTCGTCGCCTGCGTTGGCAACAATTTGACGCAAAGGTGCTTCAACCGCTTTCAGCACAATTTGAATACCGGCATCTTGGTCGGCATTTACACCGGAAAGCTCAGACACTGCCGCACGTGCGCGCAACAAAGCCACGCCGCCGCCGGCAACCACGCCTTCTTCTACCGCAGCACGGGTTGCGTGCAGCGCGTCATCAACGCGGTCTTTTTTCTCTTTCATTTCCACTTCAGTGGCAGCACCCACTTTAATCACCGCAACACCGCCTGCCAATTTGGCAACACGCTCTTGCAGTTTTTCTTTATCGTAGTCGCTGGTGGCGGTTTCAATTTGCTGGCGAATTTCTTTCACACGCGCATCTACCGCACCTTTGTCGCCCAAGCCGTCAATAATGGTGGTGTTTTCTTTGCCCACTTCAATGCGTTTGGCTTGACCCAAATCGTCTAAAGTGGCTTTTTCCAAAGACAAGCCTACTTCTTCGGCAATCACTGTACCGCCGGTTAAAATAGCGATGTCTTGCAGCATGGCTTTGCGGCGGTCGCCAAAGCCCGGGGCTTTAACAGCAACGGTTTTCAGAATACCGCGGATATTGTTCACCACCAAAGTTGCCAAGGCTTCACCCTCAACATCTTCCGCAATAATCAACAAGGGGCGGCTGGTTTTTGCCACTTGTTCCAATATCGGCAGCAAATCACGGATATTGCTGATTTTTTTATCGAACAACAACACAAACGGGCTGTCCATACCGGCAATTTGTTTTTCCACATCGGTAACAAAATAGGGGGATAAATAGCCGCGGTCAAACTGCATGCCTTTAACCACTTCCACTTCATTTTCCAATGATTTACCGTCTTCTACGGTAATCACACCTTCTTTGCCCACTTCATTCATGGCTTTGGCAATGATTTCGCCGATGGATTCATCAGAGTTAGAAGAAATAGACGCCACTTGTGCGATTTCTTTGGATTTTTCCGGCACGGGTTTGGCAATTTTTTTCAGCTCAGCCACCAAAGCCTCCACCGCTTTGTCGATACCGCGTTTCAAGTCCATCGGGTTCATGCCTGCGGTAACGTATTTCATGCCTTCGGCAACAATGGATTGCGCCAATACGGTGGCGGTAGTAGTACCGTCGCCGGCAACATCGTTGGTTTTGGACGCCACTTCTTTCACCAATTGCGCGCCCATGTTTTCAAATTTGTCTTTCAGTTCAACTTCTTTGGCAACGGTTACACCGTCTTTGGTGATGTGCGGGCCGCCAAAAGCACGATCCAGCAACACATTGCGGCCTTTCGGTCCCAAGGTTACTTTAACCGCATCAGCCAATACATTCACGCCGATGACCATTTTATGACGGGCATCGCTGCCAAATTTCACATCTTTTGCTGCCATGTTATTTACTCCTGAAAATTCAAATGATTTTGGTATTCAAAACGGCTGCGCTGTTTTTCAGGCAGCCTATTGTTTTCTGATTTTTATTCAACAATGCCGAAAATATCTTCTTCGCGCATCACCAGCAATTCATCACCGTCCACTTTCACGGTTTGACCGCTGTATTTGCCGAAAATTACTTTGTCGCCCACTTTTACGTCCAGTTTTTGGCGATCACCGTTTTTCAGCAATTTGCCGTTGCCCACAGCCAATACTTCACCCATGTCCGGCTTTTCTGCCGCACTGCCCGGCAGCACGATACCGGATGCGGTTTTTTCTTCGGCTTCCAAACGTTTTACGACCACACGGTCATTCAAAGGACGAATCGTCATCTTGGTTTTCTCCAACAAAAAGGTGAGTTGTTTATCAAACAAAAATAAATTCCTGATTTTTCATTTAAAATAAATAAAAAACAAGGAAATCGCATACTGCGTTCACGCCCTTAGATAGGGTTGGTACACATAAATTCAAGGGCAGTTTTACAAAAATTTTCAGCAGCTTGTTTGACTTGTTTGACTTGTTTGATTGACAGTTCAATGAATGCCACGGCACAAGCCTTGCCATGAATACAACAGCGCGGCGAAACTTGTTTGGTTGATTGGTTTTTCAGGCTGCCTGAAATAATTTAATTTACCTGAAAATTTGATTTGCCTAAATCAGCCCACCCGATAAAACGCCAAACTGCCGCGCCAATTGGGAAAGCGGGTGATGCGTTTGTGTTCGCTCATCACCGCGCGTTCCAGCACAGTTAATTGATTTTTAGCGCACAGCCGTTCAAAGTCTTCTAAAGTACACCAATGAATATTGGGTGTGTTGTACCATTGATAGGGCATATGCTCGGAAACAGGCATGTGCCCAAACAAACCGATTTGCAAACGGTTGCGCCAGTAGCCGAAGTTGGGAAAGCTGACAATGGCTTGTTTGGCAACGCGGCGCATGCCTTGCAGAATGGTTTCGGTGTTTTGCATGGCTTGTATGGTTTGGCTTAACACAATCACATCGAAACTGGCTTCCTCAAAACGGCGCAAGCCTTGTTCCAAATCAGCTTGAATCACGTTCACCCCGCGCGTCATGGCTGCCAATACGCTGTCGGTATCGATTTCCACACCGTAGCCTTGGCAGTTTTTTTGTGCTGTTAATGCCGCCAGCAATTCACCACCGCCGCAGCCCAAATCCAGCACGCGGCTACGCTCGGGTATCCAATCGTAAATCAGCTGCAAATCATCACGCAAGGCGATGCACACCGATGTATTCATGCGGCAAACTCCTTGGCAATATTGTTAAAATAAATGCGGGCTGCCTGAAAATAAGCGGCATCGTCCATTAAAAAAGCATCGTGTCCGTGGTGTGATTGCACGGCAACATATTGCACCGGTTTTTTGGCAGCAAGCAGTGCGTCCACCAATTCTTCTGATCGCTCGGGTGCGAAACGCCAATCACTGCTGAAACTAATCACCAAAAATTTGGCTTGGGTTTGGCGCACGGCAACACTTAAATCATTGTTAAATTCACGAGCGGGATCAAAATAATCCAGTGCTTTGGTCATCAGTAAATAAGTATTGGCATCAAAACTTTCGGCAAATTTATCGCCTTGATAACGCAAATAGGATTCCACTTCAAAATCCACATCAAAGCCGAATTGATAATCATCGCCGCGCAATTGCCGCCCGAATTTACGTCCCAAACCTTCTTCGGCAAGATAAGTGATGTGTCCCATCATGCGCGCAATACGCAAACCTCGGCGCGGCACGGTATTGTGTTCGGCATAATGGCCGCCGTGAAAATCAGGATCGGTGAGTATGGCTTGGCGGGCAACGTCATTAAAGGCGATGTTTTGAGTGGATAATTTGGGCGCGGCGGCAATAACCAGCGCGTGGCGCAGCCGTATCGGATAATCAATTGCCCATTGCAAAGCCTGCATACCGCCCAAACTGCCGCCCATGACCGCCGCCCATTGGGCGATGCCCAACCGATCTGCCAGCAATGCTTGTGTATTGACCCAGTCTTTCACCGTAACCAAAGGAAAATCTGCGCCGTAGGGTTTGGCGGTTTGCGGGTTTTCGCTCAAAGGTCCGCTGCTGCCGTGGCTGCCGCCCAAGTTGTTTACACCCACCACAAAAAAGCGGCGGGTATCCAAGGGCTTGCCCGGACCCACCATATTATCCCACCAGCCTGCATGTTTGTCGGTTTCATGATAACAACCAGCCACATGGTGGCTACCTGAAAGGGCATGGCAAATCAATACCGCATTGCTTTTGTCGGCATTTAATTGTCCGTAAGTTTCTATCATCAGATCAAAACAAGGCAGCACGCTGCCGTTTTGCAAGGGCAGCGCGGTGTCAAAAAACAGTTTTTGCGGTCGGACAATACCGACGCTGTCGGCGCGGTTCATGGGCATGAATGGAACAAGGAAAAGTTTGCCATTGTAATGGCTTCGCTTTATTCTCGCACCGAAAATCTTGAAAGCATTTTTTATGATCGGCCGCCTGATTCGCATTGCCTTGATTTTGAGTTTAATTATCCTCCTGCTTAACCGTTTGTTCAGCCGACGGCAAAAACAGGAATTGCATTTTTGGGTAAAAATCACTGCCGCCGCTTTGCTGCTGGTTTCGGCAGCCGCTTTGCTGTGGCATATGATGATTTAATTTAACCGCATCTTCTCCGAAATCGGTGTTGAAAACCCTTTTTAAAATGAGGGCTTGTGATACACTTCATTCGTTTCGGTTCAGATTCCGATATGCTCCGGTTTTCAAACAAAAGGAAGTGATTATGTATAAACGTATTTTGGCTTTTATTGCCGCACTGGCACTCACTTTAGGCTTGAGCGGCTGCGGCTATAACACCATGCAATCCGAAGATGAGGCAGCAAATGCGGCATGGTCGGAAGTATTAAACCAATATCAACGCCGTGCTGATTTGATTCCCAACTTGGTCAATACCGTAAAAGGCTATGCCAAGCACGAAGAACAGGTATTAACCGAAGTGACCAATGCCCGTTCTAAAGTCGGCAGCATCAACATGACCGCAGCTGATGCCACCGACGAAGCCAAACTGAAGCAATTCTCACAAGCGCAAGGCGAATTGAGCAGTGCTTTGAGCCGTTTATTGGTGGTATCGGAAAACTATCCGCAATTAAAAGCCGATCAAAATTTCCGCGATTTACAAGCGCAGCTGGAAGGCACGGAAAACCGTATTTCACTGGCGCGTAACCGCTATATCGAAGCCATTCGCACCTACAACACCACCGTGCGCTCTTTTCCCAATAACATCACCGCCAAAATTTTCGGCTTAAAAGTTCGTCCGAATTTCAGCGTAGAAAATGAAGCGGCAGTGAAACAAGCACCCAAAGTAGAATTTTAATTGGGTTTTACGGCCGTATTTTAGGCTGCCTGAAAGTGGGTTAATGTGTTTTATTAACCAACCCGCTTTCAGACTGATTTAACCATTTATTTAAAGCAAATATCTGATTAAAATAAGGATATTTATGAAAATGCTGTGGCAGCGGCTATTGGCACTGCTTATTTTTCTCTGCATCGGCGGCACACTGGCGGCAGAGCCGTTGGCGATTATTCCGAAGCTCACCGCGCCGGTTATGGACACGGCACAAATGATGCAGCCGCAGGCACGAGAAGCCCTAAACCAACATTTACTGGATTATGCCAATCAGCACGGCAGTCAAATTATCGTGCTGACCGTGCCTGAAATCGCACCCGAACCCCCGTTTGACTATGCCACCCGCGTGATGGACGCATGGAAGCCCGGGCGCAAAGGTGTTGATGACGGTGCATTGCTTCTGCTGGTGAAAAACGAACGCAAAACCCATTTGGCGGTTGGCCGCGGCTTGGAAGGCGCAATTCCCGATGTTTATGCCAAACGCATCTTAGACGACGTGTTGCGCCCGTATTTACAGCAAGGACAAACCGATGCCGGTATCCAACAAGCCGTGGCACAAATTGAAAAATTGATTGCCGGTGAAGAATTGGCAGCACCCAATCAACAAAATCAAGAAAGCGGTGCTTTATCCATGCTGCCCGTATTGATTATTGCCATATTTACAGGCGGCATGGTTGCCAAAGCCGTTTTCGGCCGTATTTTTGGCGGCGTTATCACCGGCGGCGTGGTTTTGGGGTTGGGCATTGTCTTGGGAATAGGCATTTTCTTGAGCTTAATCTTCGCACTCTTTGCCGCCATATTTGTGTTTGCTTCCGGCGTGGCATCTCCATTTATCGGTGGCGGCGGTGGTGGATTTGGCAGCGGCGGCGGATTCGGTGGTGGTGGCTTCGGCGGTGGCGGTGGCGGATTTGGCGGCGGCGGCGCGTCCGGCGGCTGGTAACAAACAAGGTTGGCAAATGAATACACAAAATCGATGGGTTAGATTGTGGCGGCACGGCATGTACCCGCGCCTGCGTGTGGCAAAATATTTTCCGCCGCACGAATTACAGCAATTGAGCCGGCAAATCACTCAATCCGAAACCCAACACACAGGGCAAATTCGCTTTGTGATTGAATCAAGTATGGATTTTTCAGCGGTTTGGCACGGTTTAAGCCCGCGAAACCGTGCTTTGCAATGGTTTGGTGAACTGGGCGTGTGGGATACGGAACACAACAGCGGTGTATTGGTTTATGTGTCTTTTGCCGATCATGCCGTGGAAATCATTGCCGATCGCGGCATCAATGCAAAAGTGGCACAAGATGAATGGCAAACCGTGTGCAATGAAATCCTTGATGCTTTCAGGCAGCAACAGTTTATTGACGGTTTACAGCAAGGTTTGCAGCACATCAACACCATTTTAAGCACCTGTTTCCCGCGCAGTGAACCGGGCATCAACGAATTGCCCGATGACGTTGTGTTGCGCTAATCACGGCCTGCAAACAAAGATTTTCAATACTGATTTTTCAATACCAATCCTGAACACAGCGCGCTCATTTAAAGTTAAAGCCGCCTAATCTTCTTGCGTCGGCAGATTTTGTGCCAATACCGTTCGGTTGCCGTTGCTCTCTGCCGCCGACACAACCCCGTCCGTTTCCATTTGCTCCACCATACGGGCGGCGCGGTTGTAGCCG
Organism: Stenoxybacter acetivorans DSM 19021; assembly: GCF_000745895.1. Taxonomy (GTDB): domain Bacteria; phylum Pseudomonadota; class Gammaproteobacteria; order Burkholderiales; family Neisseriaceae; genus Stenoxybacter; species Stenoxybacter acetivorans. The sequence continues at coordinate 7,635 of NZ_JQKE01000050.1, forward strand.
ATGCGCAATTGGCGTTGTACAGAGGAAATGCTGGCTTTGCGTGATTTAATCACCAAAGACACGGCTTCATCGTAAAGCGTGTCTTGGTCGCCGTCGTTGCTGCGGCTGCCGCCGGCATTGCTGAACATATCGTCATCGCTCACGCCGCCGCTGAGAATGTCGTCCACATATTGCGGCTCGCCGAACTGTTTTAAGAAATCAACCACTCGATGTACTTCTTCGTCGGCAACAAACGCGCCGTGAACGCGCTGCGGGTAGCCCGTTCCCGGCGGCAAAAACAGCATATCACCTTGTCCCAGCAAATTTTCCGCACCCATTTGATCCAAGATGGTGCGGCTGTCAATCTTGCTGGACACTTGAAACGCCACCCGTGTGGGAATATTGGCTTTAATCAAGCCGGTAATCACGTCCACACTCGGGCGTTGTGTTGCCAAAATCAAATGAATACCGGCAGCACGGGCTTTTTGTGCCAACCGCGCAATGAGTTCTTCAATTTTTTTACCTGCCACCATCATTAAATCGGCAAACTCATCAACCACCACCACGATAAACGGCAGTTTTTCCAATGGTTCGGGCGTAGCAGGCGTGAGTGAAAACGGATTTGCCAATTTTTGTCTGTGCGCGGCGGCTTCATTGATTTTCTGATTAAATCCCGCCAGATTGCGCACACCCACATGACTCATCAGGCGATAACGTTTTTCCATTTCGTTCACACACCACGTCAAAGCGTTTGCGGCAAGATTCATGTCAGTAACCACCGGTGCCAGCAGGTGCGGAATGCCCTCATAAATGCTTAATTCCAGCATTTTCGGGTCAATCATAATCAGGCGCACTTCTTCGGGCGAGGCTTTAAACAGCATGGATAAAATCATGGCGTTTACGCCCACAGATTTACCTGAACCGGTTGTCCCCGCCACCAATAAATGCGGGGCTTTGGCTAAATCAGTAACCACCGGTGCACCCGTGATGTCCTGCCCGAGTGCCAGTGTGAGTTTAGAACGGGATTCCCGAAACACGGGTGCATTGAAAATTTCGCTTAGCCGAATCATTTGCCGCCGCGGATTGGGCAATTCCAAACCCATACATGTTTTGCCGGGTATGGTTTCCACAACGCGAATCGCACCAAAACCCAAACTGCGCGCCAAATCTTTTTCTAAATTCACCACTTGATTGCCGCGCACACCTTGCGCCGGCTCAATTTCATAACGGGTAATCACCGGACCGGCATACGCATCAACCACATTGACTTTAACTTTAAACTCTGCCAGTTTTTCTTCAATGATGATGCCGTTTTCCAGCAATGTTTCTTCGGTTTGCTGTGCGTCGGCATCAAATTGCGGCGGCAGCAATAAATCCAAATCAGGCAGCGGCGGCTGTTCGCGCTTTTCAGTATTGCTGTCAGTGTAGTCAGTGAAATTGGTAAAAGCAGCAGAATGTGGTTCAAAAATATCGTCCGTATCGTCATCATCTGCCAAAGTATTACCGCCACTGATGTGTGCCGATTGCGGCTCTGACCAGTCATATCGGCTTTCAAAATCCGCGGACTCTGCTTCTTGCAAGGTTTCATCGGTATCTGCATGATTTTGTCCAAAATCAGCCGCTGTATTTTTTGCAGTCCGCGCAGCAGCAAAGGCTTCACGTATGGATTGCGCGGTGGCAAACGAACGCGAACCAACGGCTGCCTGAAGAGGCGCAGATTTGGCAGCACTTTCATTTGCAGCGGTAAAGGCCTCACGTATGGGTTGCGTGGTGGTAAACGGACGCGAACCGGCGGCTGCCTGAAGAGGCGCAGATTTGGCAGCACTTTCATTTAAAGTGCGTTGCCATTCAGGTATTTCGCTGCTGTTTTCGCTGTTTGTTTCAGGCAACTCCTGCCCCACTGCCCACACGCTGCGCCGTGCTCCCAATGCACTTGCTGCGTTATCCGCTTCTTTCGCCGATACCTCATTCACCAAATCCATTCTGTTTGATGCCGCCGATGCTCCGCGCCCTTCAGGCAGCCACTGTGATTTTGGCGGCACAAACGCCCGATGGGTGTGTTCGGCAACATTCGGATCAATATCATAATTGACTGTACTGCCCGAAGCGTACCACAAAGATTTGGCTTTATTTTTTGGTGCAGGGTAATCTGCGGCAAGTACCAAAGGTATTCTGCCGTTATCAGTACTGTCGTTTTTGTTTGGTAAAAAAGGCGTGAATCGAGACGAAATCACCTGAGCCGCAGGATCAATCGAGGGAATAGACGATTTTACCAAAGGCTTCACCAACCGCGCCGTTGCCGCCTTTGCCGCAGGTGACAAAACCGGCGGCTGCGGTATTTGCGGTATGGTGTGGCTTTGGTTGATTCTCGCCGCCGCCGGAATCACACTCTCTCGCACCACGGTTCGTTTTTCGGCGTATCGGGCGGCGGGCGCATTGGTTTTTTCCAAATTTGCCAGCGCCTCATGCTCGGCAATAATCGGCAAATCAGTGATTTTTTTATCATGTGCAGACGCAGAACGGCCATATTGCCGTGCCAAACTGCGCCGCACCAAATTGGCGCGAATATCATCATCGCTGATGGTGGTCGTTTTTGTTCTTGACGGCTGATTCAATTCGCGTTCTTGCTGCGCACGGGCGCGTACTCGATTCAGTGCAGGGTCGCCAATGGTGATTTCCGGCAGCGCTGCTCTTTTGGCATAATCTTTTTTGCGCGGCTGCCAATTCAGTTCAATCACTTCTTTCTGGATCGGTTTTTCCGGCGGCAACGGCATTTTTGCTGATAATATCCGCGTGGCTTCCGCCAATGTAATCTCCTCTAAAGAAGATTGCGGCAACGGTTCTTTGGTGTTTTCAGGCTGCCTGAAAAGCGTTTTTTCAACCAAAGTTTTATCGTATTCGGTAAAATTATGCACCAACGGTATTTCTGTTGCCATTTTTGCCGATGCGGCAATCGGTAATTCAGGTTCTTTCAGTAAATCTTCCTGCTCTTTGGGTGCACCGGCTTTATGCCGTATTTTTTTGGGTTTCATCTGCGCTTGAATGCGTTCATAATCCGCGCGCATTGCATCTTGTTCTTGCTTTTTCAGCCGAATATTCAAAAAATTGGGTTTGATTTTCGGTGCAGCCGCCTGCGGTTTCACGCAATCATCGCCATACTCCTCACGGCTTTCATGACGCAGCAAATAGGCTTGTTCTAACTGCCATTCTTCTTCCTGTTGTTTTTTCCACCACAGCAAAGCGGCAATCACCAACACCAGCACCAATAAAATTATCCACCACATGGTTGTTCCCAAAATTTTTTGCTTTGACAATTATTTAACAATCGGTATTCACTGATACAGTTCCACGAATTGCCGCTTAATCGTTTCGTCATTCAGCGTACCTTTATATTGTTTTTTTATCCAAATGAATTTCAATATTGTCAATCAAACGGGTTTTTCCCAATCGCGCCGCCGCCAGCACCACCAAATCCGCATCACCAACATGAGCCACAGTTAATGTATCGGCATGGCGAATCTCGACATAGTCCACCTGCCAGCCATTACGATGCAAAGTATCGGCAGCATCGGTTTCCAAACGCACATAATCACGGCTGCCCATTTGAATTTGTTCGGCAATGCGGCTCAACGCAGCATACAATTGCGGTGCTTTTTCTCTTTCTGACTCAGACAGATAAGCATTTCGGCTGGACAATGCCAAACCGTCGTCCGCCCGTCCGGTATCCACAGGGACAATTTCAATATTAAAATTCAAATCCGCCGCCATGCCGCGGATAATCGCCAATTGCTGATAATCTTTTTTACCGAAACACGCAATATCGGGCTGGACAATATTAAATAGCTTCGCCACCACCGTTGCCACACCGCGAAAATGACCCGGACGCACCCTGCCGCACAACTCATTTTGCAAATGCGGCGGTTCAATATTGTAGTCTTGCGAAACATGCGGATAAAGTTCATGTTCATCGGGCGCAAACACCGCCGCCACACCTTCGCCGTGTAACTTATCGGTGTCTTCCTGCAAAGTGCGCGGATAGCGGTCAAAGTCCTCGCCTTGCCCGAACTGCAAACGATTCACAAAAATACTGACCACCACCGCATCTGATCGCCGCCGTGCTTCGCGCACCAAAGCCAAATGCCCTTCGTGCAAATTGCCCATAGTCGGCACCAACGCCACAATACCCGCCGTTTTACGCCATGCGCGCAATCCAGAAATGGTGTGAAAAATATACATGACTAATCCTTTATTTCAGCGGCGTTTAAAAAATATACGGCATAAGCAACAACATTTTTTTATACAAATCAACCATCACTTAACAGAGAAAAACAGAACAGCTGCGGCAATCTGCGTATCAATCCGGCGCAGCCCGCCGGCAACCCATTGCCATACCGATTCGAGGGTGTACAATAACGATATATGTGCATTTTTACCACTGAGGACAATACGGCATTTCCCAAATATTTCTTTTAAGATTATAATATAAACGTATTTTTTCAGCACATGGCATACCCATTTCACCTCTGTTCAGGCTGCCTGAACACGGCGATATTGGGCAAACAGCATATAATTATACACTGTCGCCAAATAATCCAGACAGGCAAAATACCCGCTGAGCTATTCTGCCCATTATGGGTTTTCTGTCAAAATATGTCATAATTTATTATTTTTCATCAACCGCTTATCTTTTAAAACAGAGAGGTTTCATCATGCGTACCAAAAAATGGCTGGCACTGGGTTTACTCACTCTCACTTTTCTGCTGAGTGCTTGCGAACTTTATCCGTATCGTATACACTTTTAAGCTGGTTTACTCACTTCCAGAATGCTCGCGGTAATGAAGCATCAAGCAGTGCGGAAAATACCGCAAGCATACCTGCCGGCAATGCACAAAAAAACCCTATACCATTGGCACCAATGCTGAATTCGCTCCGTTTGAATCTCAAATGGCAGGACGAGGATCGGCTAAGCCTGAAACGACTTCTTTTAATTTTGTTGTACTCATGGGCGATGGGTTATGGCTTTTATGGTAAAAAGTAAATGCTGTTGGTCTGAATACCCGCTGAGCTCTTCTGCCCATTATGGGTTTTCTGTTAGAATATGTCATAATTTATCATTTTTTATCAACCGCTTGTCTTTTAAAACAGAGAGATTTCATCATGCGTATCAAAAAATGGCTGGCATTGGGTTTACTCACTCTCACTTTTCTGCTGAGTGCTTGCGGCAATGAAGCATCAAGCGGTGCGGGAAATACCGCAAGTACACCTGCCGGCAATGCACAAGAAAAAACCTATACCGTTGGCACCAATGCTGAATTCGCCCCGTTTGAATCTCAAATGGCAGACGGTGAATTAACGGGTTTTGACATTGATTTAATGAAAGCCTTGGCAGAAGCAGGCGGCTTTAAAATTACCTTTAAAAATCAACCGTGGGACAGCCTGTTTGCCAGTTTGAGTAACCGCGATTTTGATATTATCGCCTCTGCCGTTACCATCACAGACGAGCGCAAACAAACCATGGCGTTTTCCGATCCTTACTTTGAAATCGCCCAAGTGGTTTTGGTGCCGCAAGGCAAACAAATTAAATCTGCGGAAGACTTGAAAAAGCTGGAACGCATTGGCGTGGTTACCGGCAACACCGGCGACTTGGCAGCACAAAAAATTCTGGGTGCAACCAGCCCCAAAATTGCTCGTTTTGAAAGTCTGCCCTTGCTGATTAAAGAAGTAGAGAGCGGCGGCGTGGACGTTGCCATCAGCGACAGTGCCGTTATCAGCAACTACATCAAAAACAACGGCGATAAAGGTTTCACCAGCGTCCTTGTCTCTGATTTTGAAGTAGAACGCTATGGTTTAGCGGTGCGCCCCGATGACACCGAATTGCTGAACAAACTCAACACCTCTTTGCAAGCCATACGCGATAACGGTGAATACGACAAAATTTATCAAAAGTATTTTGCCAACTAATTCTGCTGTAAATTTGCGGTAAAATTATTTTTTCAGGCAGCCTATTAAATTAAACACAGGGATACGAAACATCGTATCCCTGTCTATTTAAACAAAACACTGATTTTTTATTTTCAAAGAATTATATTATGAATTTTCCGCCGCGCCACATTCCCGCCACCCGCATGCGCCGCATGCGCCGCGATGAGTTTTCCCGCCGATTAATGCGTGAACACCAATTAACCGCCGACGATTTAATCCTGCCCGTGTTTGTTCACGAAAAAACAGGACGCGAAGCCGTTGCCGCCATGCCGGGTGTAGAACGTTTATCTATTGATGAATTATTGAAAACGGCAGAACAAGCCTTAAATCTGGGTGTTCCCGTGTTGGATTTATTCGGCGTACCCGATTCGTCTGCCAAAACCGAAGACGGCCGCGCTGCTTGGGACGAAAACGGCATTATCCCGCGCGCCATTCGTGCGGTGAAATCCCGTTTCCCTGAATTGGGCGTGATGACCGACCAAGCACTTGACCCCTACACCACCCACGGGCAAGACGGTTTAATTGACGATACCGGCTATATCCTCAACGATGAAACCATCGAGGCATTGATTCGGCAATCACTGATTCACGCCGATGCCGGCGCGGATATTATATCGCCGTCAGACATGATGGACGGACGCATCGGCGCAATCCGCGAAGCCTTAGAAGCCAACGGCTTTATCCACACCCGCATCATGTCATACGCCGCTAAATATGCCTCTGCTTTTTACGGCCCGTTCCGCCACGCCGTGGGCAGTTCCGGCAATTTGGGAAAAGGCAATAAATACACCTACCAAATGGACCCCGCCAACAGCAACGAAGCCCTGCACGAAATTGCGCTGGACATTCAAGAAGGCGCAGATATGGTGATGATTAAACCGGGCTTGCCTTATTTAGACATTATCCGCCGCGTCAAAGACGAATTCGGCGTACCCACCTTTGCCTACCAAGTATCCGGCGAATACGCCATGTTGCAAGCGGCGATTCAAAACGGTTGGTTAAACGCCGATTTGGTGATTGCGGAAAGCCTGCTCGCCTTCAAGCGCGCCGGTGCCGACGGGATTTTGACGTATTACGCGCTGGATATGGCACAGCGGTTACAGCAAGATTAACATCAGTGCAGCAAATAAAAAACACATGCCCCGTGCCGCACAATAATGCGGTACGGGGCATGTGATATTGAGAAAGCCGTCAATCTTTATTTGGTATTATCCGGCAGCAATTCCTGCTCCGAGTACCACATGTGATCTTCCACCATTGCGCCGCCGTCTGTAGGCAGATAATCCACCACATAAGCGGTTTGTTGATACAAAACATCATCAACAAAAGCCGCTGCATTCATATCACCGCCCAAATGCGCGGCACTCAGCTTCACTTTATCGCCTTTACGGGCAATTTTTTTATCCGCCAACTCTTCTTGGACAACCCATTTATGGTTGCTGATAACATTGCCGTATTTGTCCGCAAAGCTCACCATAATCAAATTGGTTCGATAAGCGCCTTTCACCACACCTTTTGCGCCCAAACTATTGGGCATGTGTTCTTCATTAATCACCACGCGCTGACCCACCGCATACTTGGGATTAACCGCCGCCGTCATATTCGCAGGCAAAAGTGCATTGCCGTGGAGATGCCCATGTGCCGAAACCGGCTGGTTCTGCCGGTTTTCTTCATTGGTTTTACTGCTTGAATTTGCCGCACACGCGGAGAGCGCAATTCCTAAAAATAAGAAAGTACACAGTTTATTCATATTGACCTCAATTTTATGTATGGATTTTACTTGCCTGTCAGGCATACGGCGGGTATTCTTACTTCTGACCAATCTGCCCTGTCGTAACAAACACAGCCCGACCAGATTAATGTATTTGCACGTATTTGCGTGTTAATATCAAATAATTTATTTAAAGTATCTAATGCACAGTGTTCACTTGAATACAGATTCAATTTTATCAGTGCATTTGTCTTGCCTCTCAACAAGCACATGAATTCCAACCTTTTAGCCGAACACATCGAAAACTGCTTGCCGCAAAGTCAATGCCGTCAATGTGGTTTTGATGCGTGTGCGCCATATGCGCAAGCCCTCGCTGCCGGTACTGCCCAAATTAATTTATGCCTGCCCGGCGGTGATACTGTAATGAACGAATTGGCAGCCTTGCTGAACACATCACCCTTGCCTTTGCACAACACCGAAAGCACCAAAGCGATTGCCGCAATTGACGAATCGGCGTGTATCGGCTGCACCGCGTGTATTAAAGCCTGTCCTGTTGATGCGATTATCGGCGCTGCCAAATTCATGCACAGCGTATTGAGCGATGAATGCACCGGCTGCGGCTTGTGTTTGCCGCCTTGCCCCGTGGATTGCATCGTGATGCAGCCGGTGGCAGATACTTGGCTGCCGCGGGCGCACCGCTTGGCAGACACCGCGCCAACGCCGCGCCAAGCCGCTGCTGCGCACGCCAAAACCCGCTATTTGCGACGGCAGCAACGGCTGATTCATTTACGGCAAAAGCGGCGAGCGGCTCAAACAAATCCCAAGCATTCGGTTGAAACAGCGTCTTCAGCCCCACTTTCAGGCAGCCTGAATATCAATCCGCATGATTTGATTGCCAACGCCGTGGCACGGGCAAAAGCACAGATTCAAACCCAACCCGCCGCACCGTCTGACGAACAACAGCAATTCGCCCGCCGACAAATCGCCAAAGCACAAGAACGCGCCACCTACCGCCGCGCCCTGCGCGACGTACAATACGGCGATGACGCAAAAAAAGCACAAGCCTTGGCTTATCTGCGCGAATACAAAGCACAGCAAGAGCAAGCGAAATCCAATTCATAAACCCAAACCACCAAACACGCCATGACAGCAAACATCGGTATTCTTTACACCGGCGGCACCATCGGCATGATAGACAGCCCGCAAGGGCTTATTCCCGCACCGAATTTAGCCCGCCACACCCAGCACTTATTTTCAGGCAGCCTGACTGCGGATTGGCACATCAGCGATCCACTGATTGATTCTTCTGCCGTCAATTTAACCCATTGGCAAGATTGGCTTGCTTGGATACACAATGCGCTGCCGCGTTACGATGCCCTATTGATTCTGCACGGCACCGATACCCTCGCTTATACCGCCAATATTTTGGCATTGTCTCTGCCCGATCTGAATAAACCCATCATCATCACCGGTGCACAATGGCCGTTTGGGCAACGCCATTCTGATGCCGAATTCAATCTGCGCACCGCACTGGCTGCGTGTTTATTAACGGATTTACATCATTGCGCCGTGGCTTTCAACGGGCAGCTTTACCGCGCCGTCGGCAGCACCAAAATCAGCACCGAAACCGCCGCCGCTTTTGATACCCCGCATTTCGCACCGTTGGCTTCATGGCTGCCTGAACACGGACAATGGCAAAAACAAACCGCAAACAGGCTGCCTGGACCGCAAGCCCTTATGCCCCCCGCATGGTCAATCAATCCGTCAATCAATCCGTCGGTGCGTATTGTGTGCCACACCCTAATCCCCGGCGCAAGCAGCGAAATGATAGCCGAGAGCCTCAACACCATTCCCGCCGACGGCGCAGTGCTGCAAAGCTACGGACACGGCAACGCACCTGACTGCCCGCAATTATTCGCCGCTTTACACAGGCTGGCGGAACGCAATATTCCCGTCATCAACATCAGCCAAGTATTGCAGGGAAAAACAGCGGGGGTTTACGCTCAAGGACATGCCCTGCGGGAAACAGGCGTGATAAACGGCGGCAAAGCCAACTTGGAAACCGCCGTTGCCCTGCTCACTTTAGCGGCTTCCAATCATTGGACAAAAACAGAGATTTCAGGCTGCCTGAAATATTGGCAACTATGCGATTAACCGCAAACGGGTTCGCGGTTTACCCAATGCAAATACAGCCAAACCACTTTCTTTTTCATCATGCGGTAATCCGAAATAATGAAATAATCAAGTAGAAGTCAGCATGAAACGCGGTATCCATTTGCAAAAATAATTGCTTAGCTATAGTGCGGTATCGAATAAGCATAACATTTTTTACTGATTGTTTTAAACATGGCTACTACTGAAATACTTGCCCACACACTTCCAAATACCGATTTGGCAACGCCATTGAATTGACACAAATGTTGTCGGTCAGCTAATGCCAAAAATCTCAATTCCGCTGTATTGGTTTTGTTTTTCAGCAAATCATTTGCTGTGACTAATGCGGCAATGTGTAAACATTCAAGCAAATAATATTTCATGTAATTATAATATGTAATATAATTTATATTATCCTCGTTTAAATGATTTTTTCCCAAAGCATTTGATGATATGGAATGGTTATGAACGAAACTTGGCTGCTGCCGTTGGCGGGTGGTTTGTTGATTGGTTTGTCCGCCGCATTGCTGTGGCTGTTATACGGGCGCATCATGGGCGTGAGCGGCATTACCGCAGGCATCGGCACACAAACAAGGAAAGAACGTATTTGGCGGCTGTGGTTTATTGTCGGTTTGCTGTGCGCTGGGCTGTGTTATCGCCTGTGGTTTGGGCTGCCTGAAAATACGGGGGTTTGGGCACATCAAGCGGATTGGCTGCGTTATATTGTGTTGGTAGCGGCAGGTGTGTTAATCGGCTTCGGCACACGCATGGGCGGCGGCTGCACCAGCGGACACGGCGTGTGCGGCTTGGGTCGTTTGTCTGTGCGCTCGGCGGCGGCGGTTATTGTATTTCTGTGCTTCGGTATTTTAATAGTAGCGGTGCTGCGTTTTGTATTGAGGGTGCTGCAATGAATGCAGGGGCTTTTTTAATCGGCGTATTGTTTGGCATTGGTTTGCTGGTGTCCGGCATGACCAATCCTGCTAAAGTGCAGGGTTTTCTGGATATATTCGGCAATTGGGACAGCAGTTTGATGTTTGTGCTGGGCGGAGCGGTGTTGGTGAGTACGGCGGCATTTCAATGGGCAAAACGGCGTGATAAACCTTTTTGTGAAGGAAAATTTGATCAGCCCGCCGCCAAAACCATTACACCTCGCTTAATCACGGGCAGTACATTGTTTGGTATCGGCTGGGGTTTGGCAGGTATTTGCCCTGGTCCCGCGTGGGTATTGCTCGGACAAGGACGCGCCGATATGGTGATTTTTGTTACTGCAATGCTGGTGGGTATGTGGCTGTGGGAAGTGTGGCATAAGCGAAGCTGAATATAATTAACAGCATTATTTTTCAAACCGATAAACCTGTTACCCATACGGAGCGCGGGGCTTAGAAGCGCGGCGGGCGGGTAAAAAATGAGTTAATTGCACTTGCATCCTGCCAATTCCATTGTGTTTTGTTATCAATAATGCTTGTTAATTTCAGGGCAAGGCTGCCTGAATTTCTTGCTGTAATTTATGCAAAAACCGTCCTTGGCGTACCCAGTCGGCGGCTTGGTTTAAATCGTTTTTGGTAAAAGCGGTTGTCAATTCATTTAAAAGATCATTTTGTGCCGCGCCGATTTCGGCAGATAAATCCATGAGTGCCGCTTCATCTTTTTCCGCACCCGCCTCTGCCAAAGCCTCGCGCCACGCCATTTGCTGCATTAAAAATTCAGGCGGGTAATGGGTATGTTCAGGCGCGTCTGCATCAATGCCTGCTTGTTGCAGTAAATAAGCAGCACGGTTGAGCGGATCGTTTAACACGCGGTAGGCTTCGTTTATTGTTGCCGTCATCATCATCGCTTGCTTTTGCGCAAAAGCATCGGCGGCGGCAAATTTATCGGGGTGGCACGCTTCTGCCAATGTGCGGTAATGCTGCACCAAAACGTTGCTGTCCAAAACAAATTGCGCGGGCAATTGAAATAAATCGAAATAAGTGTTCATGGGTTTATGCTGTCCGTTCTTTCATTTTTAAAAATAGGATATGCAGGTGGTTTATCAGTGCAATATCCAATTCACTCAAAGGCAAAACCTTTTTGGCAAGCAAGATGCAATCTGAAATTGAAGTGTGGAATCAAGCAGACGAATTGACTTTAAAACAAGCAATTCATTTTGTATTTTTTGTATTTGATAAACAAAAAGGACGGTTTTCCGTCCTTTTTGTTTTAACTCAATCAACAGTATGAATTATTCCAATATCACTTCCGCGCGGCGTGCTTCGGCGGCATTGCCGCTGCCCAAGGCATTATTGTCTGTTGTGATCGGCAACCACTTCTTCCGCCACCGCTGCTGCCATGTCAGAAGCCGTTAAAGCCCCTGCTGCATCAGCATTATTTTTGATTCACGCTCCATACGAAAAAACCCACCATAACCGCCACGGCGTCAGCAATCACTGCCTGTCCAAATTAAACCCAACTGCTGGATATTACGGCACATGACTTTTCTCCGTTGAAATTCAATCTCAAAATAAGCATTATTATACTCACAGACCAACAGCATTTACTTTTTTCCATAAAAGCCATAACCCATCGCCCATGAGTACAACAAAATTAAAAGAAGCCGTTTCAGGTTTAACCGATCCTCGCCGTCCTTACGGAAATCTTCGACACAAATTGGAAGACATTGTTATTATTGGATTATTATCAGTTATTTGCATGGGTGAAGATTTTGTTGATATGGAGATGTTTGGGCGGGAACGGGAAGAAACGTTACGAACCGCATTGGCATTGGAACTGCCTAATGGTATCCCTGACAGCGATACATTCCGCCGCGTTT
>NZ_JQKE01000051.1 GCF_000745895.1 Stenoxybacter acetivorans DSM 19021
ATTTTCTTCTGTATAAAGCCGCCAAATTTCTTGACGCTGATAGGGCAGTAAACGGGTTCTTTTATGAATATTCATTACAGTATTTTCCTATAAATACTGTAAACAACGCTAGGAATTCTTACAGGTTATAGCAATTAGAAGACACTTGGGAGATGAGGTTGAAAATATAAAACAGTTTAACTTAGATACACGAAAAGAGCTCTCTAATAATCATTATCGTTTAGAAGTAGAAATCAATCGGTTGTTCAATACTATACTTGGTTTTTCAATGGGTTGCCTGATTATTATGATTATCCTAGTTGCTATAGTTTTTTATATGAGTTGAATAGTTCATTATAGATATTCAATACATTTTGAATAGTTTTCCATAGTTCAATAAATAGCTCGCTATAGCTCACGAATAATCGCGAATAATTGCGAATAGTTCGCTATAGTTCATGAATAATTACGTATAGTTCGCTATAGTACGTAAAATCTCAATTTCTGTTGCAGAATAGTTCATCAAAATTCAAGCCTGTACGATTTGAGTACAGGCTTGTTTTTCTTTATGTGAAGAAAAAATATTCAAATTGCCGAAAACCTTCTAAAAAACTTCTGACAAGGTGAGCAAGTCAATCAGCAATAGCGTTTAAATCACCAACAAGCCATCTAAATTGCAAAAACAAAGGTTAAACAGCTTAACCATTAAACAGAGGATAAAACCCGAAATTTAGCCCTTTATGCACGTTTTCGGACAGCGTGAATGTATCGGTTGCTTAAAATCCATTCCTGAAGAAAAAACGTTCAACTTGCCGAAACGGAAATTGATTTACTTAATTGTAAATTTAAGAAAATTAACTTTCTTTTGTTTTTGTACAGTGCCATCGCACACTCAGTAGGGCGCAGAAAGTGGTGGTGACAGTGGTGACACGGGTACATTATTGTTTTTAAAAAATAAAAAAATTTTTACTGTGGGTACAAGGTGGTGACAGCTGGGTACAGAAAAGCAGAAATTTTAATTATTATATTGATTTTATTTAATTTTTTTAAAAACAGTAGTGGTGACAGCTTAAAGAAATATATTAATTTTTTATTTAAAAACAATAATGTACCCAGCCGTCACCACCTTGTACCCACTTATTTTCTAAAATTTTTATAAAAATAAACTTAAAAAACATAAATGTACCCGCTGTACCCACTGTCACCACCAAAAAATGAAGTGCTGTCCCTGCGCGCGCATGCGCGTTACATATAATATATATAAATTTAATTAAATAAATTCATTTATATTTACTATTAAATTTAAATAATACTCGCGTTAGTAATCATTATTTTTGCTAAAAAAGCACTACAGAAAGGAGAAAAAATTGGATAAAAGCGAATACGTTTTTTCAGAAAATAGGGAAATTTTGAGGCAAAAATACCGCAAATTTAGGATTTTTTGTTTAACAAATTTTCACAAAATAAGAAGCGTTTCGGCAATTTGAACGTTTTTTCTTCAGGAAGGGATTTCAGGCAACCGATACGTTTACGCTCCGCTCAACCCGTTCCGGCAACTTATAATATTTTTCTTCATGAAAAAACCTCGTTAAAGCACACATTTCGCCCTTAACGAGGTTGTTTGATTATTGACTATTCCGCGTCTTCGCTTTCAGGATCACAAAATGAACCTATCAGCAAATAAAAGCGCTGCCGTTCGTTGTTGATGCGTTTTTGTATTTGCCAGCGTCCGTATTCAGATTGACGCAACCAATTAGCTTGATGCAGCACCTCACAAACTTTATTTAAATCAAAACCCTTAGCGATTTCATCACGAAATACGGCGGGAATAATGAGATACGCGGTTTTATCGCAATCTTCAAGTGCGGGTTCTTTATAGCCTGCCAAATTGGGCATGTGCGCGCCGTGGCTTTCCAAACGGCAAATTTCCATAAAACGGTTACCGTTCAATTGCATGAAGTCGTTAGCTTGCTCCAGTATGCGGCGGTCTTCGTATTTACCTGCACCCTCGCGGCTGAACCAATCATCAAAGCATTTACGTACAGGCAGGCTGCCTGAAAAATTCAGAATACCGTAGTCCTGCGTCAAATGCAGGGCAGCGGATACCAAAGCGAAACGCTCGGCAACCCGCCGCGCTTGCCCGCTCAACACAGGCAGGGCTTCGCGAAAGGTACGCATATGCTCATGCACTTTATCCAAGGCATTGTTATCGGCGGCTAAGGCGGCAATAAACGCCCTGCCTGCCGTGCCGTAATACTGCCCGCTGACATGGTTCAGGTGTTCAGATAATAAAGCACCATCAGCAAAGCCGTGCAACACGTCATACACACCGTAACCCTTACCCGCATTTGCGGGAACAGACGGTAAACGGTTGGCTTGCCCTGCCTGCCAGTCGCCGTTATTGGCGCGTAGATAGCCCTCCAGCGTTTTCTCACCTGTTGACAGTACCATAACCCGCCAATGGTTAATTTCGCGATTTCCGCCTTCTTTTGCGCCTTGTACCTTGCCTTTGCCGTTGATAACACTGTAAGCGGTGTGCGATACCACCCGCGGGCTGGCTTGCCCGATTTCGTCCAGTAACATCAAACCGTCATTGCAGGCATTGGCGGCATTGGCAAAACCGTGTCCCGTGCCTTCCCATGACAATTTGAGCTCTTCGGGCTTGCCCCATACCGATAACGCTACTTTGCCTGTAGTGGTTTTACCGTCTGAACTGTCGCCAAACAGGTGAAAGCCGCCGCCCTCAATATCCAACAATCGCATTAAAGGCGCGGCAAAAGCCACACCCAAAGCAAGGCATAAACGGCTGTTGTCTTGGGCATAATGCGCAATATGGTTTTGCCAATCGTGTAGGCAGCCTGAAGCCTGATAAGCGGCATAATTGCGATTACCGCCGTTGTATATCACCTGTACATTGCTGTTATCGGCTTGCAAGATTTCACCGTTTGGCAAAATATAGGCTTTACCCTTATCCACCCAGCCTGCACGGTTACAAACGCGCCAAAAATGCTTTTTACCGCCCGTTTGCAGATAATCTGCCAAGCGTTCGCGCTTCTTGCGATTGGCGGCGATGTCAATCCCCGCACCCTGTAAACGAGCCCATAGCGCAATACTGCCGATGTCGGCATTGGCAATGGGCAGGGTTTGCTTTTTGCCGCTGATGTGTTCGGTGTAAGTGATGACGCGGTAATGCTGCCCGCTGTCATCCGTTCCTCTGCCAATCAGTTGAAACGGTGAACACAAGCGTTCTTCCAAATAAAAAATACCCTCTTCATTCACGCGGTAGCGTTCTACAGCGTTATTTTGGCTGGCTTGGCTCATTGGAACACCTCAGAGCGAATACTTAAATTGAGCTCATCCAGTTCTGTCAGATGTTCAACAATTTTATCCAACAGCTTTTTTATCAGGAGGTATGAGAAATCAATAGTATGTGATTGACAATCTTCGCCATTGGCGATGACTTTTAACTCTTGATGGTCGCCCAAAAGCTCAATAATTGCCTTAATTTCAAAGATACAAGAAATCAAATTCGCAGGGTGCGCAGGATTGTCTAAATCCAGCGGGCGAATATCGGCAGAAATGTTTGATTGGGAATGATTTTTAGATGAATTTTGCATAATAGCACCTTTCCTTCGGTTAAATACCGCGCTCACGCTGTCAAACGTGAGGGGCGGCGGACAAATAGCAGGGTTGACAGACTGGTGAAAGGTGAAACCAGCAGGCGTAAAGCCTCCCTGCCATTGCCCGCCAAAGAAAGGCGCAATAATGGCGTTGATTGCGAATACAAAAACACCGCCCGATACGGGTAATTCGGCGGCTGATTCGCCCTCTCGATTCAGCCTGTCAAAGCTGACTTGTTGATTGAAACAAGTGCGGCTATGGTGGCGACTTTTATGGCAAAAGTCAATCCTTGCGCTGCCTGTTCCGGGCGCATTACAATGATTAGGCATTGTTGTTACTCCAAAAAAAAGCCGCTCATGTGCCGATTACACATGAGCGGTTTGATGTTATTTGGGTTGAGGACGTGCCGCCAACATGGCTTGCTGCCATGTTTCAATTTCGGATTTTGCCCAACAAGAGGCACGCCCAACCTTAATGGGGCGGGGAAATGTTGGGTCATAGCGATTCGGATAATTCGGATTCAACTTAAACCAAATTGCCGAGCTGCTTTTTAAACCGATTAATTTTTTGACTTCGGTAATGCGAATAAATTCTTCAGTAGCCATGATTAGCCCTTTCATGCAGTAGTGAATAAAAGTGCAAAAAGGCTAACAAAAGCGTTTAGTAATGTGGGAAAATCACCAAAGGTAATTGGTAATTTTTTTAAAATCAAAAGGATATTTCTACATCTTTATTCCTTGAATTGTTTTTTGCTGTCTGTAGTTTTTTTCTGATACTCTCTGCTGACAAGCCATAGTTATCAAAATTTGGTATTTTCTTCTTCATCTTTTTCGCTTCCTCTGCCCAATACTCGGCAATCTGGCTGTGGTTAATATCTTTGCCGTTGCGATACCGTTCCGACTCATTGGCTTTCAATATAGCTAAGAAATGCAGCAAATTGGAAAACTCTTTTTCTTCGTCAGTATTGTTCGTTTTGGTTTCTTGTGTCTTTTCAGGCAGCCTGTTAATAATAGCGTCAGACTGCGAATAATATTTTTCTTCAATGCGTTTGGTTTCTTCGATGTACCAATCTTTCAACCAGTAAGTTTTTTGATAACTCAATTCCTCATAGGACACATTTGCAATCAAGTTATCTAATACCAATTTGATAAGATTCAATTTGTACCATGTTCCTCGTTGAAAATAACGCCAGTACCAAAATCCCAGTCTTACCACAAGAAAATAAGTCGTTGTTTTAACATTAATAATTTCTTGTTGGAAAACTCTTGCAATCTCTGCGGAAGAAACATTAAAACCACGCACCCTTTGCCTTTCATGGAAATCTTTAATTCCTTGAATAATTTCTATTAACTCATCTTTGTCTTTGTACTGTATTTTGTTTTTGAATTGAATAATGTCTTTTTTGTCGCCCATTACTTAACCCTCCAATCCCTGTTGATAACGTTCACGAATCCAATCTGAATACCATTGCATCATGCGGCGGCGATGCGGTAAAAAATCACTATGCAAATAAGCATCTTGAACCTTGTCTTTATTCAAATGCGCCATTTGCCGTTCAATCCAAATCGAATTAAAGTCATGCTCATTCAGAACATCGGTTGCCAGTGATCGAAAACCGTGCGGGGTGGCAATGTCTTTGTAGCCTAATTTGTGCATTAGGTTCAGCAAGGCGTTAGCACTCATTGGTTGATTGGTGCTGTTACGCCCTGGAAAAAGATACCGCCCCTTGCCGCTGATGGTTTGCAGCTCCGTCAATAGCTCCAATGCCCAATCAGACAAGGGAACAATGTGTTCAACTCTGCGCCCTTTCATCTTGTCTTTGGGTATTCGCCATTCTTGGGCGGGAAAGTCAAATTCCGCCCACTCAGCGGCACGTAAACTGCCAACACGGGTAAAGGTCAAAATTAATAACAGCAAGGCAATTTTGGTTTCAGGGCGGGTTGGCTCATGGTGTAACCGCCTGAAAAACTCGGGTAAATCCTTTTGCGGTATAGCGGGTAAATGAACGGTTGCCGGGGTGGCAATGTATCGACGAACACCATAAGCAGCATTACTGCTTATCAGCTTTTTAATCACAACAGCATATTCCAGCACCCTGTCAATACGCTGAAACACCCGTGAAGCGGTATCGTATGCTCCCCGTTCTTGAACCCTTTTCACAGTTTCGATGATGATTTCAGGGGTAATTTTGGTAATGGGCATATCGCCGATATATGGAAAAGTATCTTCTTCCAATGATTTCAATACTTTTTCGGCATGACTGGCTTGCCAGCGCGGTAATTCCACCTCGTGCCATTCGCGAGCAATGTGTTCAAACGTATTGCAGGCTGCCTGCTTAATTTGGACTTTGGCTTCTTGTTTCGCAGCCGCAGGATCAATGCCGTTTGCCAACATCTGCCGCGCCTCAAAATGCTTTTGCCGCGCTTGAATAAGGGGAATTAAGGGATACTTACCCAACGTTAGCGTTTTTGATTTGCCATTAAAACGATAGGCATATTTCCATGAAGCACCGCCAACGGGGCTGATGAGCAGAAACAAACCATTGCCGTCAAATAATTTTTTTATTTGTCCACCACTTTGCTTGGCTTGCTTAATCTCGGATTTAATAATTAAATCCTTTAATTTCATTTATTTATATTCCTTTTGTAGGTCTTTTTTAAGATTAAATGAATTTTTTGTAGGTCTTTTTACGTAGATTGTAGGTTCTTTTAAGAAAAAAGACCTACAAAATTCTGTTTATAGCCAGAAAATTTCAGGTTTTTTAGGATAGCAAAAAAGACAGCTTTTAAAAAGCAAGAGAATGAAATTAAAGATTTTTTGTAGTGATTAGGAAAGGTTTATAAACGCAGGTAGTCTGTTAATTTTTGACGCTTTGGCGTCCCCACCGGGAATCATATTTAATATATATCAATTTAATTTTAATAAATAAAATTGAAACATGATTTTTAATAAACCAACAATTTAACCAACATATCTTAAGCCTTCCAACAAGGCAATTAAGCGGCTGATGGCTTCTTCGATGAGTACCACGCCCTTGCCTGGCACAGCCTGAAACGGCAGAACCCGCATAACGGGTGTAGTTTGCTTGGCCGTGTCAAATGAAAATTATGCTACGATGTATTTATTTTGAATACAAAGACTTGATGATGAACACTCTTAAAGTTTACGGCATTTCGACGGAACAAAAACAACGTTTAACGGCGATTGCACAAGAAAAATTGGGGGAAGCCAGTGTTTCAGCATTGGCGCGGTTTCTGTTATTGGAGCAACTCAATCAGCCCTTGCCACCACAAGATACCAAAGACGAATACCAAAACGGCAAAAATCCGAAGCGAGTGATTATCGGACTGACGAATTCGGATTATCAATACATGAAAAAATGCGCCGATATGTATGAAATGTCGGTAAATCAAACCATTCGTTTACTGGTTCGGCGATTTATCACGCAATACCCGATATTATCTAAATCTGAAACAAACGCCCTGTATCAATCCAATTACCAGCTTTTGCGTATCGGCATTAATCTTAATCAAATTGCCCGCCAATTGAATTCGTTTGAATCTGCCAACATCACTGTTGCCGAAATTCGTCAATTGGAGAAAATCATTGATGAACACGGTGAAAAAGTCAGCAAAATGATGAACGCGACTTCTACCAGAAGTTGCCCGTCTTGGTATTGAATTTTAGCCATGTGTTTTTATAGCCGCCTTCGGGCGGCGTTTTTGTGGCAACAAAACCACAAGTATGGGGTCATCACCGCATACTTTGCCTATCCTGCATTGTATTTTGGTATTGTGTTTTCGTTCCGTTCTATAAAAATTTTGTTGAATAGATTGATTTTTAATGGAAATTTTTACAATTTTGGGGTAATTTGTGAATAAAGTTGTAAACTTTTAATCATTGATTTTAAATAATTTTTTTAAACTTGTATTTATTTTCAGAAAGGAATCCCAAATGAGTATGCCACCCGTTCGACAATCACGCTTACAACCCCATGCTGATGAAATCCTTGCCATGCGTTCAGAGGGAAAATCAGAACAGGAGATTGTTGCTTGGTTGATGAATGAAAAAGCAGTGAAGGTATCGCAACAGGCGTTGAATAATTTCATCAAGAAGCAAAACAATCCAGCTGATGAGTCGATAGCGAAGAGTGCAGAAGTTTCAGGGGAAATCAGCAAAATTGATGTGTCTGCACTGTTGCCGATACTGGAACAGTACAGCGAATCGTTCACGGACGATTTGGATTTAGATAATCGCCTTACTGAAGTTGTGCAGCAAGTTTTAGTTGATAACTTAAAAATTCAGCAACAGTTTCAACAGTCGTTAAGTAAAACATTAGAGGCGATGGAAAAGCAGAACACCCAATTAAACATAGATTTGGTTATATGTAAGAATTATCCGCGTTGTTTACACTTTTCATCAAAATAAAAATATTTCTCTAGTACCTCGTATGGTGACCAACAGAGAACCCAGATTTGATTCTTAGGAGGAATCCGTTCTATCCATTGAACTACAGGGACCTGCCGCCAAGACGGACGATTGTAGCGCGAATAAGTGCTTTTTGCCATGCGCTTCGGTTATAATTACCGCGCTGAAATTATCTTGACAAACCCCATTGTGCGGGTTTTCACTGCCGACACACATCACAAAAGGGATTCATTTCATGTTCTCTAAAAGCATCACCATTGAAAAATTCGACTCCGAATTGGCAGCCGCCATTGCCGCTGAAGTACAGCGTCAGCAAGACCATGTTGAACTGATTGCTTCTGAAAACTATGTCAGCTGCGCGGTTATGGAAGCGCAAGGCAGCCAATTAACCAATAAATATGCCGAAGGCTATCCGGGCAAACGTTATTACGGCGGCTGCGAATACGTGGATATTGCTGAACAATTGGCAATTGATCGCCTGAAACAATTATTTAATGCCGAATATGCAAATGTACAGCCGCATTCCGGTTCACAAGCCAATCAAGCGGTGTACACCAGCGTTTTAAAACCGGGCGACACCATTTTGGGCATGTCGTTGGCACATGGCGGTCATTTAACCCACGGCGCGAGTGTCAATATTTCGGGCAAATTGTACAACGCCATTACTTATGGCTTAGACGAAAACGAAGTATTGGACTATGCTGAAGTGGAACGCTTGGCATTGGAACACAAACCCAAAATGATTGTGGCGGGTGCATCTGCTTATGCTTTAGAAATTGATTGGGCGCGTTTTCGCGAGATTGCCGACAAAGTCGGCGCATATCTGTTTGTTGATATGGCACATTACGCGGGTTTGGTTGCCGGCGGCGAATACCCCAGCCCTGTGCCGTATGCCGATTTTGTTACCACCACCACCCACAAAACCCTGCGCGGTCCGCGCGGCGGCGTGATTATCTGCCGCACCGAAGAACACGCCAAAGCACTGAACTCTGCCATTTTCCCCAGCTTACAAGGCGGTCCTTTAATGCACGTTATTGCCGCTAAGGCCGTGGCATTCAAAGAAGCCTTACAGCCTGAATTCAAAAACTATGCCAAACAAGTCAAAGCCAATGCCCGCATCTTGGCTGAAACCTTGATTGAGCGCGGTTTGCGTATTGTGTCCGGCCGTACAGAAAGCCATGTGTTTTTGGTGGATTTACAGCCGAAAAAAATCACGGGCAAAGAAGCGGAAGCTGTGTTGGGACAAGCACACATTACCGTGAATAAAAACGCCATTCCCAACGACCCTGAAAAACCATTTGTTACTTCAGGTATTCGTTTGGGCACAGCTGCCATCACCACGCGCGGTTTCACCGAAAACGACACCCGTGAATTGGGTAACTTAATTGCCGATGTATTGGATGCACCCAATGATGAAGCAGTGATTGCCGCTGTGTCTGCCAAAGTGCAGGCATTGTGCGCACGGCTGCCGGTTTATGGCGCGTAATTCAAAACAGCATGTGAAAGATTAAAATCGCACACAGGCTGCCTGAAGAAGATATTCAGGCAGCCTGTGTTATTTGCAAAGCATTCAGTCGTTCAACAGTAATCACACCAAAAGGAATGTGTTATGGGTGTTGGTCATTACGAAAATTTTCCGGTGGGCTCTTTGGTGCTGCCGCGCCGTTTACGCCGTCCCGTTCACGCCATTTATGCCTTTGCCCGCACCGCCGATGATATTGCCGACGAGGGCGAAATGACTCCTGAACAACGCTTGGCAGGCTTAAACGCCTTAAAGCAGGAATTGGATTTATTGGCAGCCGGCAAAACAGCAGCCACGCCCTTGGTACAACACCTTTTTCAGGCAGCCATACAGCCTTTTAATCTGCCTTTGCAACCGTTTTACGATTTATTGTCGGCATTTTCCCAAGATATTACCGTAAAACGTTATCAGCACTTCGGTGATGTAGCGGACTATTGCCGCCGCAGTGCCAACCCGGTTGGGCGGCTGATGCTGCACTTATTCGGCAAAACCGACAGTGTGAGTTTGGCGCAAAGCGACGGTATTTGCACCGCCTTGCAGCTGGTGAATTTTTATCAGGACGTGGCAATTGATTGGCAAAAAGACAGAATCTATCTGCCGCAAGATGAAATGGCGGCTTTCGGCGTAACCGAAAATCAACTTGCAGAAGGCCGTGTTGATGCGGCATTCCAACGCCTGATGCTCAAACAATGCACCCGTGCGCACAATATGCTGGTTGGCGGCTCGCCTCTGGGCAAAGCCTTAGGCGGACGCATGGGCTTTGAGCTGCGCTTGATTGTATTGGGCGCACAGCGTATTTTGTTTCACTTAGATCAAGTGAAATACGATGTTTTTCGGCAGCGACCGACATTGGGTTGGAAAGACTGGGGCGTGATGATTAAGCGTGCCGTTTTACAAAAATAAGAACAAGAAATCAATCGTATAGCTGAACTACCAAATTTTTCAAAATGACTGGCTGGAAAAACCACGGTTAATTGTCTGAAATCTGCTGAACCAAGTCATGGTTTTCTTTTTTGAAAAAATAATAGTATGGCTATATTTCTTTATTTGCCAAACCATTAATGAGCAAAAACGGACTAAACCGCTATCCGTTTTTGTTCATTAAAACTTTCCACCGCATCAATCCAATAATGTTTCCATCAAATCAATCATAAATTCGGCATCTTCTTGCTGCAAAATCTCAAAGCCGTTGGGCAAACCAAGATCTTCCAAAATTCGTTTACCGGCGGCATCAGAGCTGACTTGTAAAAATGCCGCTGCTATTTCTTGTTGCTGCGCTTGGTGTTTGGGGTGAAGCAACAGCACGTGGGATAAGTCGTTAATCTTACTTTCCATCAAAACAGTCATTTGATCGCGGGTAAATTGAGTAAGGTCATGATAGGCAGATGCCAAGAAAAACCCTATTTCAGCCTGCCCTTTAATCAATTGATTTGCCACAGACTGGAAAGTATCCAGCTGAGTCCATTGGAGATTTTCTTCATTCAAATCAACTGACTCAAGCAAACGCAAGCCAATGAGCTTCACATCAAAGTTTTCGGTGAGCAATACCCGCATACCCGGTTTTAAGTCTTCCAAAGTGCGGTAGGGTTGAGCGGCTGAAGCTGTAATCACCATTTCATTGGGGTGGCTGATCGGACGAACCAACGGCAAATAATTCAGCTCACGAATCAATCTGCTGGCATCAAACGGGTTGGCATAAATCAAATCCACACCGCCCGAATCAATCAATTGCCGCTCTTCCGTGCTGCCTGCCGGCATTTGCAAATGAATGCTTTTTTCGGTGATTCGCTGCAAACGGGTGTTTAAAAAGTGCCAGCCCGCAAAATATTCCGGCGGAAAATCAGGAGCTATCAAGAAGTTAATCGTTGTCATGAACCAGCCCTTTCAGCTGCCAGCATGTCTTTATAGACTGCGCTTAATTCGTTGATTTTAGTACGCGATGGTTTCCGGCGCACCGAGGTATAACTCTTAATTTCGCCATTGCGAACATTGGGAACCACTGTGGCATACACCCAATAAAAACCACCGTTTTTACGCAGGTTTTTTACATAACCGTGCCATTTTGTGCCGGTTGAAATGGTATCCCACAAATCTTTGAAAGCAGCACGCGGCATATCAGGGTGGCGCAAAATACTGTGTAAAGAACCCATGAGTTCTTCACGCGACCAGCCGCTCATAATCACAAACGCATCGTTGGCATGCGTAATCACACCTTTAGTATCAGTGGTGGATACAATTAAACGACCATCGGGAAATTGCTTTTCTTCATCAATGGTATAAATCGTTTGTGTGAAACCCTCATAGTAGGTTTGCTCATATTGTTCATGAGGAACTTCCGGTTTGGGCATTTGCGGTAAAAGCATAAAATTCACCTTGTAAACTCAAGTTATCAATATTACAAACAACTCGTTAAAATAATATTACAAACAGCTCGCTAAAATTTCCAATTATTTTTTGCAATTACTTATCGGCAACTGATGCCGCTGATTTTCGGCACGTCTCCCTGACCAACTTTGATGTTACACACAATAGAGCTGCTGCCAGAAACCGACAGGTTTCCTCCTTGCAATTTTAATGCCAAAGGTTCTTTTACACCCATCTTCACAGCAGTGGCAGCCAATTTTTGCACATCTTCTTTGGCATAAGGGGTGTTATTGGCTGATACTTCAATGTCTTTTGCCCATGTTTGCGTTACCGCACCCAGACCCAATACCAACAAAGCAAGCAGAACAACACTGCTGACACGCATTTTTATGTTCATGGCTGATTTGCACTTTCTCAATTAAACTAAACTTTTGTTGATTGGTTTTAATACCGAAACTAAATTTTATTCTCTAAGATATCGGCATTGTCCTTGGTCAATGGCATACAGTCAAACATTCACTTGACAACCCGCATAAAACCGTCTGAAATTTGATACTACAGTGTTTCACGCGTACGCTTTTTAAGCTTGTTCTTAATACGGGTTTGCTTGAGCGGTGACAAATATTCTACAAAAACTTTACCTGCTAAATGGTCTAATTCGTGTTGAATGCAAATTGCCAGCAAACCATCTGCTTCTAATGTGAATGCTTTTCCGTTCTCGTCCAGGGCTTCTGCTGTGATTTTTTCAGCACGGGTTACTGTGTCGTAGATGCCCGGCACCGACAAACAACCTTCTTCAAAAGTGGTTTCACCTTCCCTGCGGGTAATCACCGGATTGATAAATACCCGCAATTCATCACGTGCTTCGGATAAATCCATCACTACTACACGCTCATGCACGTTCACTTGAGTGGCTGCCAGACCAATGCCGCGGGAAGCGTACATGGTTTCCGCCATGTCGCGCACCAAAGTTTGAATGCGTTCGTCCACAGCCGCCACAGGTTTGGCGGCAATATGTAAACGTTCATCAGGATACTGCAGAATATTCAACAGAGCCATAATTCTCTCTTTTATTTATTCGGGCTTTAAAATATTTGATGTGTGATTGACGGCACTTGCCGTCTCAACCGCCATTTCCTCGGTTACTTGCGGCGGCATTTGTGCACGTTTTGCATCAAGATAGCGTTGAATGGTTTGCACCAATTCTTGTGTGCCTTGATGCGCCAGCGCACTGATGCAAAACACGCGCGGCGTTTCCAAATCAAAGGTAAAGCGATCATCGGGCTGCGGGTAATCCCAACCGATTTCCGCCAGAAATTGGGTTATTTTACGCTCGTGTTCATTTTCAGGCAGCATGTCTAGTTTATTTAACACCAGCCAACGCGGTTTTTCCGCCAGCTCATCATCGAAGCGATGCAATTCATTCACAATTGACAAGGCTTCTGCGGCGGGATTCACGTTTTCATCAAATGGGGCTAAATCCACCACATGCAACAACAAACCCGTGCGCGATAAATGTTTCAAAAAACGATGCCCCAAACCCGCGCCCTCTGCCGCGCCCTCAATCAAACCCGGAATATCCGCCATCACAAAGCTGTGATTTTCATCAAGCCGCACCACGCCTAAATTGGGGTGCAGCGTTGTAAACGGGTAATCAGCCACTTTCGGGCGGGCTGCGGAAACGGCACTAATCAGCGTGGACTTCCCTGCATTGGGCATACCCAGCAAACCCACGTCTGCCAACACTTTCAACTCCAGCAGTAAACTGCGGCTCTCCCCTTCTTCGCCGGGCGTGGCTTGTTTCGGGGCGCGGTTTACCGACGATTTAAAATGCAAATTACCCAAACCGCCTTTGCCGCCGCGTGCCACACACACTCGCTGCCCGTGCCGAGTCAAATCAGCAACGATTTCATCGGTATCTGCATCGCGGATTAACGTGCCGACGGGCATGTGTATTTCAATGTCGTCCGCACCTTTGCCGTAGCGGTCGGCACCATGACCTTTTTCGCCATTTTTGGCTTGATAGCGTTTCACAAAACGGTATTCCACCAAGGTATTGATGTTTTCATCAGCCACCGCGTAAACACTGCCGCCGCGTCCGCCGTCGCCGCCGTCGGGACCGCCGCGCGGCACAAATTTTTCACGGCGAAAACTCACCGCACCGTTGCCGCCGCGTCCTGCTGCCACTTCGATTTTGGCTTCATCAATAAACTTCATGGGTTGTCCGTTGGATTAGGTATTTTTAATGGGTATTTTTAATGTATTTTTTCAGGCAGCCTGCAACTGCGCAATATCTGCCACTGCATTCATTTGCCGCGACAACTCGTTCAGCAATGCCAAACGATTGTTTTTTAAAGTTTCGTCTTTGCCCATCACCATTATGTCTTCAAAAAAAGCATCAACTTTGGGGCGAATATCCGCCAAGACGGTTAAGGCTGCCTGAAAATCGTGCTGCGCCAAAGCAGCGGCAATTTTCACAGACACGGCTTGGGTAGCTGCATATAAATTTTGTTCGGCAGGCTGTGTCAGCAAATCGGCAGACACTGCCGGCAACGTTGCGGTGTCTGCTTTTTTCAATAAATTGTGTACGCGTTTATTGGCGGCAGCCAATGCCTCGGCTTCGGGCAATTGCTTAAACGCCGCTACGGCTTGCAGTTTGGCTTGAATATCGCCTAAATTTTGCGGCCAATGCGCCAATACTGCCGCCACTTCATCGTGGGCGTAGTCGGTTTGCAGCAGCACCGCCAAGCGGGCACGCATAAATTCACTCACTTCAGCAACGGTGTTTGCTGCCAATTTGCCCTGAGGGAAAGTATCGGCGGCGGCTTGCAATAAGGGTTGTGCGTCTAAACGATGGGTCATCAGCATACGCAGCACACCCAAAGCCGAACGGCGCAACGCGTAAGGGTCTTTGTCGCCGGTGGGAACCAAGCCAATGCCCCAAATACCGACCAAAGTTTCCAGCTTGTCTGCCAAGGCAAGTGCTGTGCCGATGGCGGTTTGCGGTAAAGCATCGCCGGCAAAACGCGGCTGATAATGTTCTTCAATCGCTTGTGCCACTTCTGCGTCTTCGCCGTCGTGCAAGGCGTAGTATTTGCCCATTGTGCCTTGCAGTTCGGGAAATTCGCCCACCATTTCGGTGAGCAAATCGGCTTTTGCCAAACGCACGGCACGATCTGTTTTTGCCAAATCGATATTCATGCTTTGGGCAATGGTTTGTGCCAAGGTGCGAATGCGTTCGGCACGCTCGGCTTGATTGCCCAGCTGGTTGTGGTACACCACTTGTGCCAATCGCGGCAAGCGGCTTTCCAGCGTTTGTTTTTGATCTTGTTTAAAGAAAAATTCAGCATCAGACAACCGCGCACGCAGCACACGCTCATTGCCGTGAATAATGGGTGCGGGATCATCGCTTTGCAAATTAGACACCAGCAAAAAGCGATTCATCAGTTTGCCCGCTTCGTCCAGCAACGGAAAATATTTTTGGTTTTGCTGCATGGTTAAAATCAAGCATTCTTGCGGCACTTGCAGAAAGCGGGCTTCAAATCCAGCTTGCAATACCGCCGGCCATTCCACCAAAGCGCAAACTTCATCCAGCAACGCGTCATCAGCGGCAACCCGAGCATGAAGCTGCTGTGCCTGCCATTGCAAATCGGCTTCAATCACACAGCGCCGCTCTTCAAAATCGGCAATGACTTTACCTTGCTCGCGCAGATTTTTGGCATAATCTTCGGCGTGTTCAAATACAATCGCGCCGCTGCTCAAAAAACGATGCCCCAGTGTTTGATTTTGGCTTTCCAAACCCAAAACACTGCCTGCCACCACCGATTTCCCGTGCATCATCACCAAGCCGTGAACCGGACGCACAAAAGTATGCGTGCTGCTGCCCCAGCGCATCACTTTGGGTATCGGCAGTTTTTTGACCGCCTGTGCCAGAATTTCGCTCAATAAGGCACTTAAAGGCTGCCCTGCTTGGGCGTATTCATGGGCAAACACCATTTGATTGCCGTCATTAATCTGTTTCAGGCAGCCAATATCAATGTTGTTGGCACGGGCAAAACCCGCCAATGCTTTGGTCGGCACACCGTCTTTCATGCCCGCCGCCACGCTTGGTCCTTTTTTAATTATCTGCCTATCCGCCTGCACCGCTCTGACGTTTTGCACCAATACCGCCAAACGGCGCGGCGAAGCAAAGGCTTGGTAATTCGGTGTACCGTCTATCAATTGCTCTTTGGCTAAACCTTCCGCCACAGCATCGGCAAGGCTGTTACCCAAGCGTTTCAGGGCTTTGGGCGGGAGTTCTTCGGTGCGAAGTTCGATGAGAAGGGGTTGGGTGCTCATAGGTATCTCTGGTTTTTGATTATTTCAGTTATATTCATAATGGAACACAATGGGCTGCCTGAAAACGGTTACAGTATGGCGCGTTTTCGCCGCACGTTAATACCGATTTTCAGCGTACCTGTCATTGTTCAGTGAAAAATCGGATTTACTGATAAAAATCAACCGACTTTCCCCGATATTTTTGTGTGTAACTAAGGTTTTTTGCTGTTTGAAAATTTTCACGCGGTTTTAAAGCGTACTCAAATCAGCACAACGGTATTCTTCTTGAAAAAGTGTGTATTCTATAGCGGAATGGCGCGTAAAACCAGAATGCAGCGGATTATCCGTCTGCCTTGCCGGTTTTCTGCCGATTACGTTTTTGATTAAACCGCTGACCTCATTTTATTATCGGCTTTTTATGGTTCAGGCGGCATAAAAACGAAAAAAGCGGCAGTACAACACCGCCGCTTCAATAAGTTGATTAAAGTGGAAAATTTAACACCAAAAAACATACATCGGCTATCGCAAAGCCTGCGCCGAATTTATCAGGTGCGAATTCATAATTAAGCAGTACAACTGTTTTATATCGCCGAATCAATAAACTGCTGCAATCTGCCGCGCATCATCATGCCAACATTTAAAGCAACACTCTCACCGTTTTTCCATATCATCAGCGTGGGAATACCGCGTAAGCCAAGACTGGTCGCTTTTTCACGATTCTCCACTACATTGATTTTAACCACTTTAATTTTGTCGCTGTATTCTTCTGCCAAGTCATCTACAGATTTCATCATCGCTTTGCACATATCACACGACGGCGACCAAAATTTCACCAGCACGGGTACAGCTGACTTGACAACATCTTGTTCAAAGGATGCGTCTGTTCCATGAATAATTTCTGCCATATTTTTTACTTTCCACTGGTTTGCTTGGCACTTAAATTTGCCATTATTTTTTACAATCTTGAAACAAAAGGTGATTCTAAATAGAGCGTATGGTTCTAACCAATTAAATTATAAGAAAAATAACCAAGCATTTCCCATAACTCTATCAGCGTATTGACCATTGACTGCCCGAAAAAGCAACAACCGTCCGCTCACTATCAACATCACCGACTGCCGCACACAAATGAAGCAACATTCCTGCTTTATCATTGGCACGACAAAACCTGAATGGTTTGTTATTGTTACAATAGTTATTATTGTCTATAATTTAATTATACGCAAGCCAAAATTATTCGGTAATTATTTCCCTGAGACGATACTTTAAATTTGATTTAAATTGACTTAAATCAAATAAACTTTTCTAAAAATGTTTCCCCATGTTGTAACAGGCTTATTTTTTATTTCGGAAATAGTCATACCCAATATCATCTTTTCGGTATTTACAGCCAAACTGTTTTCTTTTTTATCACGAAAAAATCCTAAACAATCAATCTATTACAGTAAGAACCAAAATGAAAAGCCTTATCCATGTGCAAAAAACAGCCGTTTGGCCACAGCAGCCTGCTGCGTCTGATGTGGTGTTGCTGCTCTTGATATAAACGCACTGTGCGTTCTTTAATTTCAGGAGAAATGGTTTTTTTGTTCATGGCTGAATTCTCTCAGAATGTTCAGTCTCCGAGATTAAGGTGCGGCGATGCAGGTTTTAAAAATAATTGGTTAAAAATAAATGTCTGCTTTTTGCTTGCTTCCTCTAATATAAGGACAATATATTCAGGCAGCCTGAATACGGTTGAACGTTTACAGCAGTATTCAGCACCTTAAGCAAACACTCGCCAAATGAAACACTCAACACGGAAAACGCACCCGATGAACCCTTTATCGCTGGCAGTCGTCGGACACACCAACACAGGGAAAACCTCTTTATTACGCACTTTGCTGCGCGATGAAGGCTTTGGTGAAGTCAAAAACCAAGCAGCAACCACCCGTCATGTAGAAGCGGCAACCATTCACGACGGCAGCACACCGCTCATCACACTTTACGACACACCGGGCTTGGAAGATGCCGGCGGCGTATTGGATTGGCTGGAAACCCAAAGTGCTCCGCGGCTGGACGGCATTGAGCGCATAGAAGCCTTTTTGGCGAGTGTTGCGGCCAAGCAAACATTTGAACAGGAAGCCAAAGTATTGCGGCAATTATTACAAAGTGATGCCGCCTTATATGTGATTGACGCGCGTGAACCGATACTGCCCAAATACAAAGATGAGTTAACCGTATTGTCGTGGTGCGCCAAACCGATTATGCCAGTCTTCAATTTCTTAAGCCAAGGCGACACCCAAGCGTGGCAAACCATGCTGGCACGGCGTTCTTTACACGTCAGCAGCGGCTTTGACACCGTGGCATTTGATTTCGACAGCGAGATGCGCTTATGGGCCAATTTAGCCACCATGCTGCCCGAACGCACCATACCTGAGCTGTTGATGAATGTACGGCAGCGCGATTGGCAAGTGCTGGACGGCGAAGCACGGCGGCTCATTGCCCATTTTCTGCTGGACGCGGCGGCATATCAGCAGGAAATCAGCAATGACGACCCGCCCGAACCCACTTTGCTGCACATGCGCGATGCGGTGCGTCAATTGGAGCGGCAAATGCAGCAGCAGTTATTGCAGCAATACCGCTTTTATCAAGAAACAGTGGCACAAACAGATTGGGCACTGAAACCTTTCAGTCAAGACCCGTTCGACCCCGAATTGTGGAAAGAATACGGCATTCGCACCACCTCAGGTGCTGCCGCCGGCGCATTAATCGGCTTGGGTATTGATGCGGCGGCATTGGGAACATCGCTAGGCTTAGGCACTGCCATCGGCGGCATTCTCGGCGGAGTATTGCCGAATATACACAGCATCAGCAATACGCTTACCGGCCGCCAAGTTTTGCACATCGACCCCGCTGCCATCACATTTTTAGCGGCGCGCAGCATGGATTTACTCGCCGCTTTGCAATCCCGCGGACATGCCGCACAGCACCGCATCGGCATCGGCAACGCAAACACCCGCCCTTCGCATCTGCCGTGGACAAGCAATAAGCTGCCGCCGGAGCTGCAAAAAGCCCGCAGCCAAACCAAATGGTCGTCATTGAATACAGGCAACGAAGAAGCCAGCCGCAATGCGCGCCGTGAAGCAGCAAACCGCTTGGCTCAAGATTTGATATTGCAAGAAACTTGAAAATGGTTCATTAAAAAATGACGCATTGATATTGATAAAGCGCAGCAAGCAATGGCGCAAATCTGTTTTCAGGCTGCCTGAAAAGGTGGGTTATTTGCTAAATGTAATTTGTAAGAATTATCCGCGTTGTTTACACTTTTCATCAAAATAAAAATATATCTGTACTACTATTTTTTCAGAGAGAAAAGCCATAACCTACTCTTTTTCATCTCCGTTTTTACCGCACAGGGCTTGATTGTTTCGGATTACCGCGTAGTGAAAAAGAAAGCAGTTTGGCTGAACAAAAAGGCTGCCTGAAACTTTCAGGCAGCCTTTTATTGATAGATGCTTATTGGGGCTTATTGGATTATCCGCACCTACGCCACCCAATGCGCATTTGCCAGCAGCTGCTGCATTTCCAGCGTTTTATCGGCAAACTGCCACGTTTCGATTTGGTAATTTGGATTGCTGAATGAATTCTGCACCGTTAATTTATCACCGGTTT
>NZ_JQKE01000052.1 GCF_000745895.1 Stenoxybacter acetivorans DSM 19021
AAGCATATTTGAGATAATGTAAACCAATCAATAAGCGTGTCGGTAGAGGCGGTTGTCCACCTTTTTCTGTGGTGTAACATACTTCGATTTTTTCTGCCAATCTACCCCAATTAATTTGATGCGATAATTTCACCAAAGGGTGATTCATGTTAATAATTTGAGATAATTGTAATTGGAATAAATCAGGGTGATTGTTGGGTTGTTTCGGCTTCATAACTGCAAGATTTTCTTGATATTTGAACAGATTTATTGCAGTGAATTATAACATAAAATCAGTATTTATTGTATATTTTCAATCACTTGCCGGTAATTCAGGAGCGACTATCTAGTGACGTGGGAGGGTACCGCATTAATCTTGGGAAAAATAGGGTTCTGAGAACAGATAGTGATTTTATACTTCTCGAAAACTCTGGTGTGCTAGACGAAACTTTCAAGTGTGCAGTCTACAATCTGGAAGTAGAGGACTTTCATACCTATTATGTGGGAACAAATGGGGTGTGGGTTCATAATGCCGATTGCACAGAGACGGCGAAAATATTAGCAACTCAACTTTAGGGTGATTCTGGCAATCAAATCCCTGTGTACGCGAAAAAACGAACAATAAAGCAAATTAAAGTCCCAGAGGGAAAAGGAACATTCTTATCGCTGAACCCAATAGTAATTCAGCATGGGCGAACTTCAACATGAGTTGATATCGTATGTGCTGCTACCAATAAATTACAAACAGGCTGCCTGAAAGGTTTCAGGCAGCCTGTTGAAACATGCAATGGCTTATACGGTTTGTGAATATTTGGCTTTGGTTTCTCGATTCCGCAGATGGGCATCAAACACCATGGCAATGTTGCGGATTAAAAAACGTCCTTTGGGGCTGACTTCTAAACCGGTATCACTCAATGTCATTAAACCTTTTGCTGAGAGCTGCGCTAAATCTTTATACTCTGCTGCAAAATAATCGGCAAAATCTTGGTCAATGCGGTTTTTATAGTCATCAAAATGCAGGCTGAATCGGCACATTAAATCTTGAATAATACTGCGGCGCAAAACATCATCGTCATTCAAAGTGTAACCGCGTAAAACAGGCAGACGATCCGCATTCAGATCGGCATAATAGGCTTCAATGTCTTTTTGGTTTTGACTGTAAACACGCCCAATTTTGCCGATACTGGAAACACCAATGGCAACCAAATCACAATCAGCATGGGTAGAATAACCTTGAAAATTGCGTTGCAACCGTCCTTCGGCAAGCGCAACGGCGAGCTCATCATCGGGCTTGGCAAAATGGTCCATACCAATAAATATATATCCTTGCTGCAATAAGATGTTCACCGTATTCTGCAAGATATCAAGCTTGGTGCTACTGTCGGGAACGGTATTGATGTCAATGCGCCGCTGCGGCGGAAAAATGTGCGGCAAATGGGCGTAGTGGTAAACCGCCAAACGGTCGGGCAACAATGACAATACTTTTTCCAATGTATCCCGCATGGTATCAATGCTCTGGTGCGGCAAACCGTAAATCAAGTCCACACTCACTGATTTGAAACCGGCTTCACGCGCTGCATCAATAACCTCGCGGGTTTCTGCTTCGCTTTGAATGCGGTTCACTGCTTTTTGCACTTCCGGATTAAAATCCTGTATGCCGACACTCATGCGGTTAAAACCCAGTTGCCCCAAAAACAGCACAGTGTCGCGGCTTACTTTACGCGGGTCGATTTCAATAGAATATTCGCCTTCATCTGTTAGCGTAAAATGACGGTATATGCTGTCAAACACGCGAGCCAGCTGCTCATCACTCAAAAATGTGGGCGTACCGCCGCCGAAATGCAATTGTGCGAGTTTCGGTTTACCCTGCCAATTTTGTGCCAGCAGTGTTAATTCTTTGTCTAAATAATTCAAATATTCATCGGCACGGCTTTTGTCTTTGGTGATGATTTTGTTGCAGCCGCAGTAGTAACAAATGGTGTTGCAAAAAGGAATGTGTATGTACAAAGACAAGGGCTGCTGATTATCATGCTGCCGTATGGCGGCGGTTAAATCGGCTGCCTGAAAATCGGTGTGAAATCGGTCGGCAGTGGGGTAAGACGTATAGCGCGGACCGGAAGCAGGTAAAGACGCGATGAGTTCGCGGTCAAAATCAATGCGGATAGTTGGTTGGGTCATGGTATTTTTTGGTTTGTGTTTGGTTTCATGCACAGACAGGCATTGTGTTTTTACGGTGCTTACACTGCAAGTGCTGTGTTAGAATGCGTACTTTGCTTTAGATATTTTTAAGTAGGCTGGTGAAACTGAAAAGGGTTTCATTATAACCTTTTCTGTGTTGGTGATGTATTGGCGCACAAATATACTTATAAAATTATGACTTCCGTTGATAAATTTTAATAGGCGCACTTTAGCCCAATTCTATTGAAGTTTAGGCTAAAACAGTTAATTTCGCGTTGATTTGCATCAAGATTGAATAGATTAAAGAATAATAACCGAACCAACATTTGTGCTTTGTTACATCAACCGATTATGTTGATACCAATGTGATGTTGTTTTATTTTTGGGTGAGCCGATGATTAAATTAGACAAAGTTGTTGATGAAGCTTCCTTAGATAAAGCTGTTGATATAGTTTCCAATGTTTGCGGCACTTGTTCTTTTCAAACATTGTGCGCACCTGTGGCTTTAAATGAGCAGGATATGCAGGAATTGAACGTGGTGACTAAGCAAAGCCGCCGTTTACGCAAGGGAGAATGCCTATTTCGTGCGGGAGAAAGGTTTCATTCTCTGTTCGCGGTACGAACCGGTTTTTTCAAAATGATTGCCACCACCGTAGATGGGCGCAATCAAATTACCGGTTTTTTTATGTCCGGTGAACTGTTGGGGCTTGATGGCATCTGTGCTAAGCGATATGCTTGCAATGCAGTGGCTTTGGAAGACAGTGAAGTGTGTGAATTGCCATTTGAACATTTTAAAAAAACATGTACTCAATATCCGCATTTGCATCACCATTTTTACCAAATGATGAGCCAAGAAATTGTGCGCAGCCATGAAGCGATGCTGGCATTGGCAAATATGTGCGCCGAAGAACGATTGATTGTGTTTTTACTGAATTTATCGTACCGATTAAATATTCGCGGCTTTTCGTCCAATGATTTTATTTTACGCATGTCGCGCGAGGAAATCGGCAGCTATTTGGGTGTAAAATTGGAAACCGTGAGCCGAATGTTATCTCATTTCTCACAAGAAGGCTGGATTCGGGTAGACCACAAACACATTCAGTTATTAAAACCGGAAATTTTGAAAAGAATGGTTTCCGGCTGCCAACCGGAAGTCTGATTTATGTTACTGAAACATTGGCACAATACTGCCCTTCTGTCGCTTGCCGTTTTGCTGTTGGCAGCGTGTACCTCCTTGTCCGAACACAAAACAACAGCGCAATGGCATGCCGCACCCAATGAAATATCGGATTTTTACAGTAACGGACGATTAAGTGTGCAGCAAAATGGCAAGGGCTCATCAGCGCATTTTGAATGGTCGAATGTACGCGGTGTGCAGGAAATTGATGTCAGCACCCCGCTGGGCAATGTGGTGGGTGCTTTGTGCCGCGATTATTTGGGTTTATTGGCGCGCAACAGCGAAGGACAAACCATTCAGGCAACCGATACACAAGCATTGAGCCAAAAATTATTGGGATTTTCTTTACCGCTGGATCACTTGGATATTTGGCTTAACGGTTATTGGGTCAATAATGAACCGCACCATGTTTTGGCTGACGGACGCTTGAGTCAATCGGGCTGGCTAATCAGCCGACGCGTACAAACCAACAATAATGCACCCAAAATGTTATTGCTGGAAAAACCCGATTGGTCAATTCGCTTGATTTTTGATGAGTTTACATCATCGCTTGATTCAGACGCAAAAATAAATGTATGCGCTTGGCGTGAAAATACCAAATAGCATTTGGTATTTTTTTTGATTGCCCGTATAATATTGGGCTGTGGCGGGTCTCCCCGCATGGTTATTTAAAGCAACGGGTCAGGTACGGAAGTGAGCAGCCCACTTTAAAACGGCCAGTGCCGGGGGCTGGGCTCGCCGCCCTCATTTTTAAGGCAAGCTGAAAAACAGCTTGCCTTTCCTATTTGATACACTTCCCGCTTATTTTTCTTTCTTACCTGCAACCGAACGGCGCAATAAATAATCTAATACAACGGTAGGCAACAGTTTTTTCAAATACCAAAATACATGTGTCGGCACTGTTACCGCATAACGCGCTTTCGGGCGTTGTGCATTCAAGGCTTTGCTACAAACCGCTGCACACGCATCAGCAGACAAAGTAAACGGAGCAACTGCTCCTTCTGCCCGCAGTCGCCGCCATTGAGCTTCATAAGTCTTGCGGTGTACGCTGTTTTCAGTGTCAATGTATTGCGCAAATTTCTCAGCCGCATTCAGACGAAATCGAGTCGTAATCGGTCCGGGTTCTAACAGACTGACATAAATACCGCTGCCGACTAATTCATGGCGCAACGTATCGCACATGCCCTCCAAGGCAAATTTGCTGCTGTTGTACGTACCGCGCCACGGCATGGCGGCAAAGCCCAAAATACTGCTGTTCACCAATATCCGCCCGTAGCCTTGCTGACGAAACAACCGCATGGCGTGGTTAATACATTCCCAAGTGCCAAACACATTGGTTTCAAACTGTTCGCGTAGTGCTGCTCTCGGAATATCTTCCACCGCACCGGTTTGTCCGTAGCCTGCATTACAGAACAACGCATCTAAACGACCGTATTGCTGTTGGATATGTAAAAAGGCTGCCTGAATGTGCGCACTGTCAGTAATGTCCAGCTGCAAACAATCAAAACCTTCCGCCGTCAGCAGTTCAACATCTTTGCTTTGGCGGCAAGACACCACAACGCGCCAATTTTGGCGGCGCAATAATTGAGCAGCAGCATAACCAATGCCGCTGGAACAGCCGGTAATCAAAATGGTTTTCATATTTAATTTTCCCTTGTGTGATTTTTCAGCACTTGCCGCACATTAACAATCACGCATTTAAATTTAAGCCTATCTTCCGATCAGCAATATTTTTATACAAACAATTTGGTTGTTATAAAAAAACCGAAACCGATGTAGTCATTGAGTGTTTACGGCGCAACAATCCATTCACCCTTTGCACTTCACAACCTATATTTCTCTGCATCGGCTGTATTTTCAATCTTCAGCCAGCCACACCGCGCTGAGCATACGTCCGGTAACACCGTCGCGGCGGTAGGAGAAAAAGGCATCACGCTGCAACACAGTACAGTAATCGCCGCCATAAACACGGTAAACATCGGCTTCAGCCAAAATCAGCCGCGCCAGTGCAGCAATGTCTGCCAAATATTTACCACCGCCGATTTCAGTAAACATCGCTTCGGCTGCCCTGCGTTCCCGACAAAAGGTTGCCTGAACATCTTCACCCACTTCAAAAGCATCTTTACCAATGGCGGGTCCCAAATACGCCGACACCGTTTGCGGCGGCACATTCATGGCAGTAATGGTTTTTTGCACAATGCCTGCCGCCAAACTGCGCCAACCGGCATGAACCGCCGCCACAACCGTTGCCGCCTCATCACACAGCAATATCGGCAAACAATCCGCCGTCATCACCGCACATGCTGCTTTATCTTCCCGAAACGCCACACAAGCATCAGCAGCCAAAACTTTGCCCTGCTGCTGTGCCACCAACGCTTCCTGTGCACGAACAACCTCAATACCGTGTGTTTGATTTAAATAAGCGATGGGCAAAGAAACTTTATTTTGCAAAAAAGCCCGATTCTGCATCACCGCTTCGGCATTGTCCCCCACGTGCAAACCCACATTTAAGCCGGCATATACCCCTTTACTGACACCGCCTTTGCGTGTGCTGATTAAAGTATGTACCCGTTCGGATACCTGCCAATCGGCTTCAAAAAAAGATTCTTGCAAATTGGGAAAGCCCAAAACCATATTCATGTTTTGTTGATTCATTTCATGTCCTGCGGCTGCCTGAATAAAGGCTGAAAATTTGCACTTCATCACAAGCCGAAAACCAAAAAGTGAAGTATCATAGCGCATATTATTGGTCGCAACACCTATGCGGAGGGTAAACATGTACAAACATTTGGTTGTCGCCGTTGATGGCAGTCTCACTTCTGAAAATGCTTTGGAACACGCCATTGGCTTAGCAAAAGTGGAAAATGCCGAGCTTACCTTAGTTAACGTTGCCAATCCGGCAGAATACATGGCTTTGGCACCGGAATTTTTACAGCATGAAAGCTATGAAGCCGCCGCTCAGGCTGAGGGCGATGCGGTATTGGACGCCGCTGAGAAAACCGCCGCCGAGCAGCTGGAAGCCGGCAAGGTAAAACGTCATTTATTGCTGGCAAATAAAGGGGCACGCGAGATGGCGCAAATGCTGGTGAATTTTGCCGCAGAGCAAGGCGCAGATTTGATTATTTTGGGTACGCACGGACGCAGCGGTTTGATGCATTTGTTAATGGGCAGTTTTGCCGAAACCGTTATGCGTGAAACCCGCTTGCCGCTGTTGATTATTCGCAGCGATGTCAAAAATACAGCCGATTAAATTTGGTGTCAGGCAAAGACAAAAAACCGCTGTTTTAAATCATTTAAAGCAGCGGTTTGATTTATTTTTACCGCCTCATTCTGATTAATGAACACACTTTCTGTTAATGAACACACTTTCTGTGCTGACAAATGCCTGCCGTTCGCAAAATCATTCACATTGACATGGACGCTTTCTATGCATCGGCAGAATTGTACCGACGCCCTGATTTACGCGGCAGCCCAGTGGTGGTGGCGTGGGACGGTGTGCGCTCAGTGATTTGTGCCGCATCTTATGAGGCGCGCCGATTTGGTTTGCATTCGGCGATGTCTGTTGCCGCCGCCAAACGACTGTGTCCAAATGCAGTGTATATTCCGCCTGATTTTGCGTACTACCGCGCTATATCACAGCAAGTTCACCAAATTTTTGCGCGTTATACCGACAAAATCGAACCTTTGTCTTTAGACGAAGCCTATTTGGATTTAACCGACTATTCAGGCAGCTTGCCTTATGCCCGCGACATTGCCCGCGCCATTCGCGCTGATATTTTTGCCGAAACCGGTTTAACGGCTTCTGCGGGCATTGCACCCAATAAATTTCTTGCCAAAATTGCCTCAGATTGGCGCAAACCCAATGGGCAATTTGTGATTGCACCTGAGCAGATATTAACTTTTTTGGCAGATTTGCCCGTAAGCAAAATTCCCGGCGTGGGCAAAATAACGGCACAAAAAATGCACCGCATGGGCTGGAAAACAGCCGGTGATCTGGCAAAAACAGAGCGAGCGGTGTTGGTGCATCATTTCGGTGTTTGGGGACATCGCTTGTATGATTTGGTTCGAGGGGAAGACAACCGTGAAGTAAAATCACAGCGAATTCGCCAACAAATTTCCAATGAAATTACCCTGCCTTATGATGAACCGCTGCACAGCATTGGCCGACATTTACCCGAATTGGCTGCCGCCGTGGCAAAGCAAATGCAACACAAACAAATGACGGCTGCTTGTGTTACTTTAAAGCTGAAAAGCAGTGATTTTCACATTCACACCCGTTCACAAACTTTTTCTGCACCGCTTGGTGATGCACCGTCGTTACTCGCTGCGGGTCAGCAATTGTTACAGCGGCAGCCTGAAAGCAGTGCTGCCTATCGCCTGATTGGTTTGGGTGTCAGCCACTTGTTGCCGCACAATGTTCAGCTGCCTCTGTGGTAAACAGCAATACAAGATTAAAGCAACACAGTAACAAAATTGCCGCGCCGCATAAGGGTTTGTTTACCGCTTCTGGCTTCCTGATATTGCCCTGAATATTTCAGGCAGCCCATTTCTACGCCCACATCAATAAAGCATGATTGCGCTTGCCGCGTTTTACAATCGCATAACGTCCAAAACGCTTATCTGCTTCACTCAATACATAATCGCTGTCATTGATTTTTTGACCATTCACCGCCACCGCCCCTTGGCTGATAAAACCCCGTGCTTCATTATTGGATTTGGCTAAACCACCAACGGTCAAGGCTTGTACTATGTTCAGGCTGCCTGAAACGGTAAATGCAGGCAACCCGTCAAGTGCCAGCTGTTGAAAATCGCTTTCCGTTAAATGGCTTTGATCATCGGCAAACAGACTCTCGGAAATGCGTTGTGCCGCTGCCAATGCCGCTTCACCGTGAATAAGGCGTGTTGTTTCTTCTGCCAGTATGCGCTGTGCCTGCGGTTTCGTTTCGCCGACTTGGTCTGCGGATTCAATGGCATCAATATCAGCAATGCTTAAAAAAGTAAAATATTTCAAAAATTGATACACATCGGCATCAGCGGTTTTGAGCCAAAATTGGTAAAACTGATAGGGCGAAGTTTTATCGGCAGACAGCCACACAGCGCCGCTTTCGGTTTTGCCGAATTTAGTGCCGTCTGATTTGGTTACCAGCGGCAGGGTTAAGCCATAGACTGTGCCTTGATGTAAGCGGCGGGTAAGATCAATGCCGCCCGTAATATTACCCCATTGGTCAGAACCGCCGATTTGCAAGCGCACATGGTGATTTTTATACAGCTGTGAAAAATCATATGCTTGCATTAAAGCATAGGCAAATTCAGTAAAAGAAATGCCCACATCATCGCGATCCAAACGTTGTTTCACCGATTCTTTATTTAACATGGCATTCACGGAAAAATGCTTGCCGATGTCGCGTAGAAAATCCAAGCAATTCATTTGCCCGAACCAATCGTAATTATTTGCCATGACAGCGGCATTTTCGCCTTCAAAACTCAAAAACGGAGCAAGCTGATTGCGAATGCGCGCCACCCAATTTTGTACGGTTTGTGGTGTATTCAGGCTGCGTTCCTGCGCTTTAAAACTGGGGTCGCCGATTAAACCGGTCGCACCGCCCACCAATGCCACAGGCGTGTGTCCCGCCAATTGAAAACGGCGCAATGCCAACACCGGCAATAAATGACCAATGTGCAAACTATCGGCAGTGGGGTCAAATCCGCAATAAAGTGCAATTTTTTGTTGGTTTAATAATTCGTCGAGCGCGGCAGCATCGGTGGTTTGCGCAATCAATCCGCGCGCTTGCAGGTCTTGAATGACGGAGGTCATGGGAAATTCTTTACTTGGGTTAAGGGTTGGTTCAGGCTGCCTGAAAACAGGGTTTACCGTATATTCGCTTTACTTTGACTTCAATAAAGATTTGAATAAAATTTCGGTAATATCAATCATGGTTTCAGGCAACCAAGATGAAATAAAGGTGCAATATTTTACATCATTTACTTAACAAAACAGCCTGCTTCAAATATCAGGCTGTTTTGCAATACTTTATCACACACATTTTTAATGGTGATGTCCATGCTCACCGTGCGCATGACCATGAGTAACTTCTTCTTCAGTGGCAGCACGCACACCGTCCACTGTGGCTTTGAAGCGAATCCTCATGCCTGCCAGCGGGTGATTGCCATCAACAATGGCTTTTCCGTCTGCAATATCCGTTACTCGATACACCAGCACATCGCCTGTTTCCGGGTCGTCTGCCTCAAACATCATGCCCACTTCCACGTCTGTCGGGAATACGTCTAAAGGTTCAACGCGCACCAACTCCGGCTCTTGTTCACCAAACGCATCATCGGGCGAAAGCGTAATATCCACCACATCACCCACAGCTTTGCCCTGCAAGGCTTCTTCCATCAAGGGAAAAATACCATCGTAACCGCCGTGCA
The DNA here is from genome assembly GCF_000745895.1 of Stenoxybacter acetivorans DSM 19021. Lineage (GTDB taxonomy): Bacteria > Pseudomonadota > Gammaproteobacteria > Burkholderiales > Neisseriaceae > Stenoxybacter > Stenoxybacter acetivorans. Next base: position 9,764 of record NZ_JQKE01000052.1, read on the forward strand.
GATACGCAATCGGTTCTTCGGTTTTGTCAATCAACTCGTTATTGACATCGTACATTTCATAATGCAATGTTACTACGCTGTTTTTTTCAATATTCATATCATGACCTTTTTTTGATATGGGGTTGCAAAGGCAGTTGTTAAATTTGTTATGATGCAGGGCATCTTAACACAGAACAGCCGATATTTCTTAGGCAATGGCTTATGTTACTTCAATGGCTTTATCAATTTTTATGGCAAATCGCACCCTTTTTCCTGCGCCGCTATCTGCGCCGCCGCTCAAAACAATTGCCGGCTTATGCCGAACATTGGCATGAACGCTTTGGCTCGCCTTATGCCAACCCCGTGCGTGATGCGATTTGGATACACGCCGTTTCAGTGGGCGAAACCCGTGCCGCCGCACCATTAATTGCCGAGCTGCGGCATTATTTTCCCAATGCGCCGCTGCTGCTGACACAAACCACGCCCACCGGACGCGCCACCGCCGAATCCTTATATTCTGATGCTCAATGCCGCTATCTTCCCTATGATAAACACCAATATGTATCACAATTTTTACAAGATCACCGTCCGCGTTTCGGTATTCTTATGGAAACCGAAATTTGGCCGAATTTAATCCGCGCTTGCCGCACACAAAACACACCGTTGTTTCTTGCCAATGCACGGCTGTCTGAAAAATCACAACAAGGCTACCTGAAAATATTGGGTTTGGTGCGCCCCGCCATGCAACAGTTAAGTTTGTGCTGTGCGCAGACCGAAAACGATGCGGCACGGCTCAAAAGCATTGGTGCACAGCACGTTTTGGTGTGCGGCAACAGCAAATACGATATTGCGCCGCCTGATGCCATGCACACTTTGGCGCACACCTTTCGGCAGCGCATCGGCAGCCGACCTGTCGTCGTGTGCGCCAGCACCCGTTTTTACCACAAACAAGATGAAGCACAATTATTATTAAACGCTTGGCAAACTTATCATGGCAATGCTTTATTGGTCATTATCCCCCGCCACCCCGAACGCTTTCAGGCAGCCTTTGATGCGGCAGTGAATCTGGGATTCAAAACACAAAAACGCAGTGATAATCAAGCGGTTCGCTCCGATACCCAAGTTTGGATCGGTGACAGCATGGGTGAACTGTTTGCGTATTATTTGTGTGCCGATGTGGCTTTTGTGGGCGGCAGCTTGGTGGATTCAGGCAGCCAAAACATGATTGAACCGATTGCCTGCGGTGTGCCGACTTTGTTTGGCATGTCCACTTATCATTTTGCCCATGCCGCCGCTTATGCCGTTGATTGCGGCGCAGCACAGCAAGTGCGCCATGCCGAAGATTGGCTGCAAGCCGTGCAATTTTTATTGACAGACACCGCTGCACGGCAGCAAATGCGTATTCAAGCAGCCTCCTTTATTCTCGCGCACCGCGGCGCAAGCCGCCGCATGGCAGAAGCCATAACTCAACACCTGAATAAACAGCAATAAAATTGCTTAAACTTTATTAACAATGCTATTTTCATAAAAATAGCATTAAAATATGCTATACTCTGCCTTTCCAATCGTAAGCAGTCAGCTTGCTTGACTTTGATTTACCGTCAATCAAACTGCCAAACCCAAGAAAGGAACGCATGACTAGCCCTACTCCTTCCGTTCAATCGGCATCTGCCGATTCCTCTCGCAGCGGACGCATCAATCCCGCTGTTTTTTATTCTTCTTCCATTATCGTTGCCATTATTCTGCTTTACGCCATAATTGCACCCGATCAAGCAGCATCCACATTCAAAATCATTCAGGCAGCCATTGTTGCCAATGCCAGCTGGTACTATGTTTTAACCGTTGCGCTGATTGTTGTCGCCTCTTTCTACTTGGTACTGTCCCGCTTCGGCGACATTCGGTTGGGACCGGATCACATTAAACCCGATTATGGCAATCTTTCTTGGTTTTCCATGCTGTTTTCCGCCGGAGTTGGTATCGGCTTAATGTTTTTCGGTGTGGCTGAACCGGTGATGCATTTTCTGTCGCCGCCGCTGGGTGAAGGCGGCAGCATCGCCGCTGCCAAAGAAGCCATGCGCTTGACTTTTTTTCACTGGGGGATACATGGCTGGGCAATTTATGCCATTGTGGCTTTGATTTTGGCATTCTTCAGCTATCGCCACCATTTACCGCTCTCCCTGAGTTCAGCGTTATTTCCCTTAATCGGCAATAAGATTTACGGACCAATCGGCAACGCTGTGGACGTCTTTGCCGTTATCGGCACTTTATTCGGCATTGCCACCTCATTGGGTTTGGGTGTAGTGCAAATCAATACTGGCATACATTATCTATTCAACGGCATACCGGTAACCGTCAGCATACAAATTATTTTGATTGTCATCATTACCGCTCTGGCAACGTTTTCTGCGGTATCCGGCTTGAATAAAGGCGTGAAATTATTGTCGGAAATCAATATGGGCATGGCGGCGATTTTGATGCTGTTCGTGTTGTTTGCCGGCCCAACCGTATTTTTACTGCAAGCCTTGGTACAAAACATTGGCAGCTACATCACCCATTTTTCAAGAATGACATTCAATCTCTATATCTACCAACCAACCGATTGGTTTGGCGGCTGGACGGTATTTTACTGGGGTTGGTGGTTAAGCTGGGCACCGTTCGTGGGCATGTTTATTGCCAAAATTTCACGGGGAAGAACCATTCGTGAATTCATCGTTGGTGTATTGCTGATTCCAACCGGCTTTATATTTTTGTGGATGACTGTTTTCGGCAATTCTGCCATTGACATGATTTTGAATCAGGGCATGAGCGCATTTGGTGAAACCGTATCCAATAATGTGCCAATCGCCCTTTTCAGTTTTCTGGAAAATTTGCCCCACTCCACACTGTTTATTTATCTGTCGCTGTTCATGATTGTGATTTTCTTCGTTACCTCTGCCGATTCAAGTGCGTTGGTTATGGACATGCTGTGCTCTTACGGCGAAAGCAGTAAAGGCATATGCTATCGTATTTATTGGTCTTGCAGCTCAGGCGTGATTGCTATTGTCTTGCTTTTGGCGGGCGGCTTAACCTCTTTACAAACCATGGCAATTGCCAGTGCCTTGCCTTTTGTAACCGTATTAATGTTTGCGATTTACGGCTTGTTTAAAGCACTGAATATTGATTCGCAAAAACAAATACTGCAGCAAATATCATCGGTGAGCCCATCAACCGCCATCAATGGCGACTGGCGCGAACGTTTACACGTATTGATCGATTGTCCGAATAAAGATGCGGTAACCCGTTTTATCCAAACCACCGTGCATCAAGCCTTAACGGAAGTGGCGTCGGAATTAAATACAGCCAATATATCGGCAAAAATCAGCCAGCCGGGAAAAGGCGTGGTGCAATTAACCACCAATCATGGCGATGAAATTGATTTTGTCTATCGTGTTGTTGTCACAGAACACCTTTCTCCTGCATTTGTAAACACGCCCGACAACACCAACAACGCTTATTATCGTGCAGAAGTTCATCTGGTTGAAGGCGGGCAAGATTACGATATTATGGGCTGGTCGAAAAATGGCATCATTGACGATGTGATTGATCAATACCACAAACATTTGCACTTTTTGCAAAGTCTGCGTTAATCATACTCATCGTCTTCACTGCTTTTAAAAACAAACAAAAAGCCCCTTTAATTAAAAACAAAGGGGCTTTTTACGCAGCAAATTTAAATAATGGTAACGTTACAAAGTCAGACCGCCGGTTACTTCAATCACAGCACCATTGATATAGCTGGCTTCATCACTGGCAAGAAACGCATAAACATTGGCAATTTCTTCAGCATTACCCAGCCGCTTCATCGGCACTTTTTCTGCCAGAGCCGTTAATACTTTTTCAGGCACATCTTTCAGCATCGGCGTATGAATATAGCCGGGTGCAACCGCATTAACGCGAATGCCTTTTTTTGCCAATTCTTTTGACCATGTTTTCACAAAGCCAATCACACCAAACTTAGTGGCAGCATAATTGGTTTGACCAAAATTACCATACACACCCACCACAGAGCTGGCATTCAAAATCACGCCGCTGCCTTGTGCAACCATGGTATCCACCAACGCGCGCGCCATGTTGTAAGTGCCTTTTAAATTCACATCAATCACCGTATCAAACTGCTCTTCGGTCATTTTAACTAACTGCGCATCCATTACCACGCCGGCATTATTAACCAAAATATCAATACGTCCTTTTTTTGCCAATACATCGTCACGCATGGCAACAATTTGCTCAGGGACAGTAACATCACAAATATAACCCAAGGCTTCGCCGCCCGCATCGGTAATTTCTTTAACCACCGCATCAATATGCTCGCGCACTTTACGGCCGCACACCACCACACAAGCACCTTCGGCAGCCATTTTTTTTGCCGTTGCCGCACCAATGCCTTGTGCCGCTCCTGTAATCACAGCCACTTTATTTTTTAAACGCATTCTGATGACTCCTTTTGTTAAAAACATAACTCAGAGAATGCTGCCGCCTGAAAATCCGCCGGAAAACCCGGCAAATTTCTGTACCGCAGTACAAACAAAATAACACATTACTGCCAAAAAAGGGAATAAAACACACACAATAATATCGCGCCAATGATTAAATAACTGCCGACAATCCACCGCCACACCACCGGCTTTTGTACCCGCGCCGATTTACCGCGCTGAATATAAAAAAACGGGCTGAGCAATACCGACACAGCGGCAATCAAAATAACCGCCCCGTAATACCATTTTTCAGTCGGACTCATGTTTTGTCTCTCCAACACTTGGCGTTGTTTGCAAATAATAATCACTGTTCAGATACGCACCCGCTCCTTCGCGCAGCAAAACCAAACAAATCGCCGCCAGCGGCAAAGCCAGCAGCATACCCACGAAACCCAAAAGCTGCGCAAACGCCATTAAAGCAAAAATCACCCAAAACGGCGACAACCCAATACGATCGCCCACAATTTTTGGGGTAATGAAGAAACTTTCCAAAAACTGACCCACAACAAAAACCGCCCACACCATAATCACCCCCGGCCATGATCCGAATTGCAAAATAGCCGCCAAAGTGGCCAGCAATAAACCGGTAAATGCGCCCAAATACGGTACGAACACCAGTAAACCCGCCACCATACCAATAGCAAAACCGGATTCCAAACCGGTAAACATCAAGCCCAAGCCGTAAATCAAGCCCATGATAAGCATTACCGTGATTTGTCCGCGCAAAAACTCACCCAGCACCCGATCCATATTACCGGCAATACGCCGATACACAGGCAATAAACGGCGCGGTATCATCACCTGCACACTGTGTATCCACCGCTGCCAATCCAGTAAAAAATAATACAGCAGCAACGGCAGCAGCACGATATTGGTAATGCTCACCAACACATTACCGCTTTGGCGCATCAGCGTGGGCATTAATTTTGACAACGCACTTTTCAGGCTGCCTGTGTGTTCCTGCACCCAACCCAAAGCATAGGATAAATTCAGCTCAATTTGCATGGAAAAAGTATGGTTAATCCACGGCAGCAAACGGCTTTGTATCCAGTTAATCAAGCCGGGCAATTTCTCAGATAAATTAGCGAATTGATTGATAAACATCGGCACAATAATCAGCATTAACGCCGCCAATAAACCCAAAGCAAACAACATCACCAACATAGAAGCCGCAGATCGGGATACACGATGCGCACAAAGTTTTTCCACCAGCGGATTGAGGATATACGCCAAAATACCCGCTGCCACAAACGGCGTTAATACCGTATGCAACTGTATTGCCAGCCAACCGGCCGCTGCCAAAACCGCAGCACCGATCAGCCAAGGTGTCAGCATCTGCATCATTGCTTTGTGCATAAATATTCTTCCTATGGGTGATGTTAAAAAGTAAGCCGCTGCATCGTTATCATTCTTACCGTTTAGCCTACATTCGGCGCAGCAAGCCCGCATTTCATCTATATGACGTCTTCGTAAACAGATGGATGGTCTCATTCTTTATCATAATTTTCAGGCAGCATTAATATATTACCCTGAAAAATAACGATAAATATAACCATGGTAATGACAAGACACAAAGCAACGCGGCAATCTACTGTTTACCGTTTACCGTTTACCGCACGGTAAATCAAACAGTGGAAACCGCATGTTTACAATAACGGAGGCATCATAGCAGAAGCCTGCTTTTCAGACACTACCCTCAGGCAGCCTGATTGCCCCTTTAACAAAACTCTAAGCCACCCAATATAGCTGCTGCATTTCCAGCGTTTTATCGGCAAATTACCACGTTTCAATTTGATAATATTTGCTGTTGGTTGGCTTAATGAAACGCAATGAAATTCAATAAAGCCTATGCGTTCAGAGCGCGCGCATGGGCTTTATTGAAATGGTTTGGCTGTGGTTGCCATGATTGCTTTGCGCCTCACAATGGCAAGTTTTGGGCTTCAGGCAGCCTTGTGTCAATGAACAGCGGTAACAAAAAACATGCCTTGCGGTATATCCTTGTGCTGTTAGCATGACTCTTTTAGATTAACCATTCAATTGTAAGAATTAATCTTCTTTATCTGCAAGATACCAGCGAACGCCGCTGTCTGACAATTTTTTAGCCATTGCCGACGATAATTCTTCATCGGTGAATAGGGCGTGAAACTCGGTAACATTGCCCATGCGCACCAAAGCATTGCGTCCTACTTTGCTCTGATCCACTGCCAGATAACGAAATCGTGCGTTTTGCATCATGGTTTGCATCACGCTGACTTCTTTGTAATCAAAATCCAAAAGTGAGCCGTCCGCTTCCATGCTGGCAGCATTTAATACAGCATAATCCACTTTAAATTGGTTAATAAAATCAATGGTTGCTACGCCTGTAATGCCACCGTCTACCGCCCGCACAACACCGGAAGTGATCATGACATTAAAATCACTGCGCGAAGACATAATCGATGCGATATGAATATTGTTGGTGATGATGCTCAAGTTTTTGTGATGGCGGGTTAATGCCAGTGCCACCGCCTCCAAGGTGATGCCGATACTCATGAATAAAGAGGCATTGTCCGGAATTTGTGCCGCCAATATATCGGCAATGTGTGCTTTCCCGCTTTGCCGTTTATTTTGCCGTGAAAAATAATCTTCGCTTTCCATGCTGCCGTCCAATGCCGCACCGCCATGATACCGGCGCAGCAAACCAGCTTCACACAATTGGTTAATATCGCGGCGTATGGTTTGCGGGGTAACGTCCAACACCCGTGCCAACTCATCTATTGGCATAAAATTGTTTTCACGAATCAATTCGATGATTTTTTCATGGCGTGGTGTACGGGCAGGCATCATTTGGTATTCCAATACGGACAAAAATGAAAATATTGTGCATCGCTGTTCGTTTTCGCGCAAGGCAAAATGAGCAAATTCACACGAATATACCCAAAACACCGCATCAGGCATGCCGATGTGGTGTTTTGGGTATATTCAGGCTGCCTGAATCAACTGCCGATTAAACCGCCGTCATCTTTGGTAATCACTACCGTTGCCGAGCGCGGTCTGCCGCCCGATTCGCCGTCAGGCCATGCGGAAATGGCTTTGGGATTGGCGGGATCAGCTGTGCCTGATCTGGATTCTCCCGGGTGCTGAATATTGATAAACAAGGTTTTGTTGTCGGGTGTAAATGTGATGCCGGTGATTTCACTGCCGTTGGGTCCGGTTAAAAATCGGCGGTATTCATTGCTGTCGGGAATGGTGGCAACCATTTGATTATTGCCCATGCCTGCATATTCTTTTTCGTTCAGCGTAGATGTGGATACGTCTGTTTGAATCCACAGCACGCCGCGATGATCAAAACTCAATCCGTCGGGGCTGCCGAATTCCGCACCCGCCATATTGCCTTTGAATCGCGTATCATCGGTATCATGTCGCCCTGCCAACACCAAAATATCCCATTTGAATTGAAGTGCTGTCGGGTTGCGATCTGCCTCCTGCCAGTGAATAATGTGTCCGAATAAATTATCGGCGCGCGGATTGGCGGCATCTGTACCTGCTTTGCCGTCTTTGCCGCGATCTTTATTATTGGTGAGGGTGCAATAAACACTGCCGTTTTTGTAAGGGTCAACCGCAATCCATTCCGGTCTGTCCATTTTGGTTGCGCCCACTGTATCGGCAGCTTGGCGGGTTTTCACCAGCAATTCGCCTTGATCGGCAAAGCCATTTGCCGCTATGAGTTTGCCTTGCCCTTGAATTAGGGGTATCCATTCGCCATTGCCGTTTTCATCAAAGCGGGCAACATACAGCGTTCCCTCTTCCAACAGGCGTTTATTGGCTTCACGATTATTTGGCTGATAGTGATTTTTGGAAATAAATTTATAGATGTATTCAAATACTTGGTCGTCGCCCATATACACCACCACGCGATTATCTGATGCGATGGTAACGGTTGCACCTTCGTGTTTGATGCGTCCCAGTGCGGTGTGTTTTATTGGGGTGGATTTCGGGTCGTAAGGGTCGATTTCCACCACCCAGCCGAAACGATTCGGCTCATTCGGTGTTAAACCGATATCAAAACGAAAATCTTGTTCACTCCAAAGATATACTTCGTCTTTGCTGCCGATGCCATAGCGTTTCTCTTCCGCTGTCGGCACGCCTTGTGTGGTAAAAATATCCGCCCAATTTTCTTCGCAGGTCAGATAAGTGCCCCAAGGTGTTAAACCGTTGGCGCAGTTTTGCATTGTTCCCAAAATGACTTCGCCGCGCGGATCTGCTTTGGTTTTCATCAAATCATGCCCGCGCGCCGGACCGGAAACACGCATCGGTGTGTGCGGTGTGATTCGGCGGGCATAGGCTGACGGACGAACCACTTGCCATTCTTGATTGTTGTCTTGGCGGATTTCAATCACAGACACGCCCATTGCATTTTGACTCTTGCGAATTTTGTTGGCGTCCCAATCGGCAATGCCGTCTTTGAATAACATGCCATTGTCCACATATTCGTGATTCATTGCCAGCAAGCCGTGTTTACTGTTTTTACTGCCCAGCGGCAGGCTGAAAAATGCCATGCCATCGTGGTGCATACCCGCCTGAACCGCTTGATCTTGCGTGGTATTGCTGCCGTCTTGCTTAAACTCCGGCATTCTTCCGTCAATGCCAACAGCATCACCCCATTTATAAAATGCCTGTGCGGTGTAGCCTTTCGGCACAATCACCGCATCTTCACTTGAAAACGGTACAGGCGAAAAACCCAATTGCCGCGCTTTGCCGATATTGTCATCGGCAAAAACACCGGCTTTGGCATCGGTGCTGAATAAGCTCATGCCCACCGGCAAAGCCGCCGCCGCACCCAATGCCGTACCACTTTGCAGCAAGCTGCGGCGCGATAAGCGCGTTTGCATCACATCGGAAAAAATCGGATTGGCAGAATCATTGCTGCTAACATCTTCATTAACGTGCTTGAGTAGTTTGTTGTTCATCTCTGTGTTCTCATCGTTAAAAACCGAAATGGATTGATTTAAAAACGAATACAGTATGCAGAGAAAATATGACACTCAGATGATTGTTTATTGACGGTTTTATGACAAAAATTTGAAAAATAGGTAGTCGTCCCTGAAGAACCTGATCTAAAATATTCAAACAACTTGCCAAAAATCTTGTCTTAAAAACCTAAATAAAATTAAATTTTTTCGACAAAAAAACAACCATGTCAACAATTTACGGAAATTGTAAGCAGCGGC
>NZ_JQKE01000053.1 GCF_000745895.1 Stenoxybacter acetivorans DSM 19021
CATGCTTTCAAAATTGTCTGTACAGAACATCGCATCAATCAAAAATTTACCCGAGTTGCCCGCCCACAGACCAATGGTAAGGCAGAGCGGGTTATCAGGACGTTGATGCAGATGTGGCACGATAAAACACGCTTTCAGGACAGTGAGCATCGAAAGCTGGAGCTAAATCGCTTCATCAACTACTACAATACGGTGAAGCCCCATAAATCACTTAACGGGGCGACACCATACGAGGTACTAGAGAAATATTTTTATTTTGATGAAAAGTGTAAATAACGCGGGTAATTCTTACATATAATCCGATAAAATTTTTATTTTCATGCTTATTTTTGTTTATGCTTAAGCTCTTGTTGCGTTCAAAATGTTTGTTAAACCACCGAATTATCGCGTTTATTCGCTTTTTAATCGGGCGGTTTAATGCCGTGAACGTGCCGCAGGTTTCAGCCAGCCTCACCTTCACCACGCTTTTGGCACTGGTGCCGCTGTTTACGGTAACGGTGGTGGTGATTGCCGCGTTTCCGATGTTCGGCGACATCTCCGATAAATTCAATACATTTATCACCTCGGTGATCACACCGTCCGGTGCGGAAACGGTCAGCACTTATCTGCTGCAATTTCGGCATCAGGCAGGTAATTTAACCGCCATTGGCATCATCATGATGATGGTAACGTCTTTGCTGCTGGTACAAACCATTGAGCGCACCTTCAATCAAATTTGGCGGGTAAGGCAAGCCCGCCCGCTCACCATGCGCGTTTTGGTGTATTGGACATTATTAACTTTAGGACCTTTGGTGCTGGGTTTTGGTTTGTCCGCTTGGGGCTTTTTGATGAGCCACGCCGATTTTACTGCCGACTATCCCGTTATCAGCAAAATCGTGCAATTATTTTCGTCCATCGGATTCATTACTATTCTGTTGTTTTTATTGTATAAAATTGTACCTTTCCGCTTTGTTCCCACGCCGCACGCACTTTTTGGCGCAGTATTAACCGCACTGATATTTGAACTGGTGCGCAGCGGCTTTGGCTTATATGTGAAAAATTTCAACAGTTACCAATTGGTGTATGGCACATTTGCTGCCGTTCCCGTGTTTTTGTTGTGGCTGCATTTGCTGTGGATGATTTTGCTCTCAGGCGCGGTGTTTACTGCGGCTTTATCGTATTGGCAAGACGAAGCCTTCCGCCGCACTTTTCATCGCGGCGGGCGTTTTGAAGACGTGCTTAAAATTCTGTTATTGCTCAACCAAGCACAAAAAGAAGGCAAGGGATTCAAAATTCAACAATTCAGAAAACACATCAATCTGGGTTTTGATGAATTGGGCGATTTACTCACCAAATTGGCAGCACAAAATTATGTGGTGCGCGGACAAGACGGCTGGGTGTTAAAAACCGATTCAAATCATATTGAGCTTGACACCTTATTCCAGCAATTTGTGTATTCGCCCTCATCAATTGACGACACCGTTGCCGTACACATCAAAAATTTAATGCACCGCGGCATCGAAGACATGAACATCAGTTTGGCAGATTTTGCCGCAACCATAGCCATCTATGAAAGGGCTGTTTGATGAAACCGATCGATTTAGACACAAAACGCCAAGATACTCAATCTTTACTGGATACTGCCGATTTATTGTTTAACACCGCCGCTTGCGATGCCGCCTTACAAAACATGGCTGCCGAAATCACGCAAACGCTGGGTGAACAATATCCTTTGGTGTTATCGGTTATGGGCGGTGCAGTGGTATTCACCGGAAAATTGCTGCCCCTGCTGCGCTTCCCGCTGGATTTTGACTACGTTCATGTATCGCGCTACGGCGACAAACTCAAAGGCGGAGAATTCCAATGGAAACGCGCACCGCAAAACGATGTTGCCGGACGCGCGGTTTTGGTTTTAGACGATATTTTGGACGAAGGCTATACCATGGCGGCAATTAAGCAAAAAGTATTGGATTTGGGCGCAGCTTCCTGCCACACCGCCGTATTCGCCGACAAACGCACCGGTAAAGAAAAACCGCTGAGTGCCGATTTTATCGGCTTAAGTGTGCCGAATCGTTATGTATTCGGCTATGGCATGGACATAAAAGGCTCATGGCGCAATCTGGACGCGATTTACGCACTGGCAGGACATTAAATACACACTGCGCTCAGCAAATACAAAGCGCGGTATATTCCGTTGCGGCTTAATATTGAATGCACGGATTGCCGCGCTTGAAATAACCGCTGCCCCATTGCCGATATTTTTCAGGCAGCCCTTTCACGCAACAGGCTGCCTGAAAACAACATCACAACACCGCCAAAGCCTTGGCGTAATCGGGTTCATTTTTAATTTCACTCACCAATTCGCTGTGTAAAACCACATTATTCTCGTCCAAAACCACCACAGCACGGGCGCACAAACCGGCAAGCGGACTGTCCTGAATCGCCACACCGTAAGCATCTTTGAAGTTCGGCGAACGGAAAACAGACAGCATCACCACATTTTCCAATCCTTCCGCCCCGCAAAACCGCGCTTGCGCAAACGGTAAATCGGCAGAAACACACAAAACCACCGTATTTACCAAAGCCGCCGCTTCCGCATTAAAACGGCGCACCGACGTGGCGCACACACCGGTATCCACACTGGGGAAAATATTCAACACTTTGCGCTTACCCGCATAAGTTGTTAAATCCACTTCACTCAAATCCACAGCCGTGAGCTGAAAATCCACCGCTTGCGTGCCTTTTTGCGGAAAAATACCGCCCACGTGCACCAAAGAACCGCTTAAAGTAACTTCAGACATATTGTTTTCCTTCCTTGATTGTTTTTGATTGAATGACGATGTATTGCGGCTAACCTTTAAACCACAATATTCTCACTGAAATTCGGTTGATTTATTTTTCGATCAGCCTTGTACTTTAACAGGCTGCCTTATATATTGCCCTTATATATTGCCCTGAAAAAATTGTAAACCATTCGGACTCATCGGCAAACACAATATTTCAGATACCGTGATTATTTCAGCCCCTCTGTGAGGTAAGATAGATTAAATCAACCTTTTAAACACCTGTTTTCGGCAGCGTGATAATAAATTTTTCAGGCTCATCAAAAAGCCCTACAATCCAATCCGCGCAGTCAATGCAAACAAACAGTTGCCTGAAAATGGTTCACTAAGTACGCATTTATCAACAACACCCAATCCGATATGAATTACGCCTTAGACGCACTGTGGTGGCGTTTACACACTCCTCAAGTACGGGATTTAGCCTCATTACTCACGGCACCCGCACCGTGGCTGAGCGGCAGTGAGCTGCCGATTACTGATTTACTGAGCGAGCATGGATTTCGCTATTTACTGGCATTAGACGACAATCCAGCCGCTTTATCGGCATACTTAAATGCCGAACAGCCTTTTCCCCGCAGTTTGGGGCGATACGCCGAGCACTTGCTGGCATTTTGGTTCAGCCATGCGCCGCACACAGAATTATTGGCACACAACACACCCGTTTACCAAGCCGACGGCACAACTTCAGGCGCATTGGATTTCATCGCTCGCCTGAACGGCAAAATTTATCACATTGAATTGGCGTGTAAATACTACGGCAGCGATTCCGAAAATAACTTTGCCGGGCTTAATCCGCAAGAACACCTGACCGAAAAAATTCAAAAAATTCAGCAACAGCTTGCCCTCTCCGCTTCGCCGCTGTGCGAACCTTTACTGGCAAAATTAAATATCCGCGCTGATGAACTACATCGAGCCAGCTTATTGCGCGGCATGTTGTTTTTACCGAACGGCAACAGGCTGCCTGAAAACGGGTTAATCAATCCCGCAAAGAATGCGCGGGTGAACGGTCAAAAGGGCAACAGGCTACCTGAAAACGGGTTAATCAATCCCTTGGCATGGTTTGGTGTTTACGGCACAGACTGGCAAGTCATTTTAAACCGCTTAAATTTGCCCGAAGACAGCCGTTTTGCGCCCATTGACCGCATGGCACTGCTCTCGCCCGTGCGTGTTATTGAATCCGAAACCCAGGCAATCGGCAACATCAATACCATACAACACGGCATGGCAGCACTGCTGAACCAAAGAGCCGACGGCTGCTGGCATGAAGTTCAGCGTATAATGAAAGTATCTATTTCAATTTGAGCGCGTTTCAGCCTAATATCAGCATCAATGCGCCGCCGAAATCACCCCAATGAATGACAAAACCACCCACACCACACCATTTCGCTGCGGCTTTATTGCCATTGTTGGACGTCCGAACGTCGGCAAATCCACGCTGATGAACCACTTAATTGGTCAAAAAATCAGCATCACCAGCAAAAAAGCCCAAACCACGCGTCATAAAGTGAACGGTATTTATACCGATACAGACGCACAACTGGTGTTTGTGGATACACCCGGTTTTCAAACCCACCACCGCAACGCCCTCAACGACCGCCTCAATCAAAATGTAGTAGAAGCCTTAAACGGCGTTGATGTTGTGCTGTTTGTTATCGAAGCCATGCGTTTTACCGATGCTGACCGCGAAGTCTTGCGCCAACTGCCGCGCCATACACCCGTGTGGTTGGTGGTAAACAAAATTGACCAAGAAAAAGCCAAAGATACAGTGCGTTTGCAGGCGTTTATTGATGACGTGCGCCGCGAATACGACTTTGCCGATGCAGAAGTGGTGAGTGCCAAGCACGGTTTGCGCATTGTCAATTTGATTGCCGACATTAAGCCGGCACTGCCTGAAAGTGTACCGCTCTACCCGGAAGACATGATTACCGACAAATCCTCGCGCTTTTTGGCAATGGAAATTGTGCGTGAAAAATTGTTTCGCTATTTGGGTGAAGAGCTGCCTTATGCCATGAATGTGGAAGTGGAGCAATTCACCGAAGAAGACGGCTTATACCGCATTTTTATCGCTGTTTTGGTGGAAAAAGACAGCCAAAAAGGCATACTTATCGGCAAAGGCGGTGAAAAATTAAAGAAAATATCCACCGAAGCGCGTTTGGATATGGAAAAATTATTTGATACCAAAGTATTTTTAAAAATATTTGCGAAAGTAAAATCAGGCTGGGCAGACGATGTCCGCTTTTTGCGTGAATTGGGTTTGTGATAAATTGCGTGAACGGCATCATTATCAACATCATAAAGACACCGCAACACCTATTGGCAAAATCAATGTCCGCACCGGAATGCGGCACGGCACTGCTGTCAATGGTGTTTTATTCACAGGGAATACAATAATGAAAACATTGCCCTATGCCTTGCTGTGTGCTTTGGGCGGCGCAATTGTACCGATCCAAATCGGCATCATCAGCGCGTTTCGGCACAGCAGCAACGCATCACAAATTCAAGCAACGGTATATCTGTATGCCGGCGGCTTGCTGACTTCAGTGTTATTGACCTACTTGCTCGGCGATAAAATTTTGCCGCCGCACTGGCAGAAAACCCAATGGTGGATGTGGAGCATGGGCTTTATCGGCGCGTTTTATCTCTTATTTATGTTTATCGCCGCCCCGAAAATCGGCGCAGCAAATACCTTGGTATGGGTGTTTTTGGGACAAATTTTCTTTGCTGCCGCACTGGATAAAATCGGCTGGCTGAATATGCCCGCCCAGGCATTAAATCCATTGAAAATAATTGGCTTGTTATTGATTTTCTCGGGCGGTGTATTAATGCTGTTTTCCAATCGTTCTGCCTAGATTGATACAAAAACTGTCAATACCGCCGAACAAAAACACCGCACAGAGAGTAAAATTATCAGCAAACAATACTCTTTGCGGAACACCATATTATGGTCAATTTATACGCAATACTGGGCTTAGAACCCCACGCCTCAAACAGCGAAGTTAAACAAGCCATTGCTGCGGCTGAATCGAGTCGGCGATTTACCTCAGCGCAACTGCAAAAAATCCGTGCAACCCTACTCCAGACAGAAACTCGCCAAAAATACAATACCGCCTTATTTCAAGCACACCCTGAACTGAAATCCAAAAATAAGGCAAAAAGCAATACCGCAAAACAACCACGACACATCGAACAGCCTGAAAAATGGCGTAACAAAAAATATTTTTGGCGAATCTTATCTGTTTTGCTATTGTGCTTAGTCGGTTCATATTGGTTTACGGCATCGGCAGATTTATCGCCTGAACCAACAGTAAACAATGGAACAAACATAACTATCAATAACCCTGATTTTGAAGTTGCTGAAACCGCACAAAATGCAGGAAACCACAGCATCGCTGAAGCGCATTACCATGCTTTACTTCTTCTTGCCAAAGACGATTTGGATAAGGGCAATTTCGACAAAGCATTTGCAGCATTGCACCGACTCAGCAAAATAGGTCATCCCGAATCCCTCTCTTTTCTGGCGGAGTATTATTTGCATGCAGTGTGTGCGGGCGGTATTATTCTTAACACCACCACTATTGAATTGGTAAAGCCTTATTTTCTCCATAAGGCAAAAAGCAATGACCCGAAAGCCCTGCTGGGCTTGGGTACACTTTACATGGGTGCAGGTATTAGCAGTACAAGCGAACAAAATTTTGAACTTGCTGAACAATATTTGCTGCAAGCCGCAGAAAAAGGCGAAACACGAGCATGGACGCAATTAGCAATGCTGAAAGGAAAAAACGGCTATACAACAGAACACAGTATCCAAGCAGTAAAACACTATTTAGCCAAAGGTGAACAACAGGGCGAAGCCTCCGCGCTGTACCAATTGGGTAATAACTATTTATACGCTCATTATTCTCGCAGTAATGTATGGGAACACGATGAAACCAAAGGGCTACAATACATGCGCCAAGCGGCTGCCAAAGCGCATCCGGGTGCGTTGTATGAACTGGGAATTCGCTATTATCATCAACAACTGACCAACAAAAACCAAGCCTACGGTTTACAACAAATACAACAAGCCTGCAAACAAGGTCATACCCGAGCCCGTATGTTTTTACAACAAATAAAAATCAAACAATCCATTGAATTAAACAAAATCAAGGAATCACCATGCAGCTGAATTTAACCAAAATCTACTCCGGCAAAGTACGGGATTTATACAAAATTGATGAACACCGCATTTTGATGGTGGCATCAGACCGCTTATCGGCGTTTGATGTGATTTTGGACGACCCGATTCCGGGCAAAGGCGAAATTCTTACCCAAATTTCCAATTTTTGGTTTGAAAAACTCAAACACATCATGCCCAATCATTTCACAGGCGATACGGTTTATGATGTTTTGCCCAAAGATGAAGCCGATGCCGTTGCCAAACGGGCGGTTGTGGCAAAAAAACTCACGCCCGTTAAAGTGGAAGCCATTGTGCGCGGCTATTTGGCGGGCAGCGGCTGGAAAGACTATCAGCAAACAGGCGCGGTATGCGGCATCAAGCTGCCTGAAAATTTGCAAGAAGCGGCGCGGCTGCCTGAAGTGATTTTCACCCCGTCCACCAAAGCCGCAGTGGGCGATCATGATGAAAACATCAGCTTTGCCGAATGCGAAGAACTTATCGGCAGCGATTTAGCCGTACAGGTTCGCGATAAAGCCATTGCCCTTTATACCGAAGCGGCACAATACGCAGCACAACGCGGCATCATCATCTGCGACACCAAATTTGAATTCGGCTTAGATGAAAACGGCACATTAACCCTAATGGACGAAGTATTAACACCGGATTCCAGCCGTTTTTGGCCTGCCAATCAATACCGCGTCGGCAGCAATCCACCCTCGTTCGACAAACAATTCATCCGCGATTGGCTCACCCAAAGCGGCTGGAACAAACAAGCACCCGCGCCGCGCGTGCCACAGGAAATTATTGAAAAAACCGCAGAAAAATACCGCGAAGCCTTGTATTTATTAACAGGCAGCCGAGAAAAATAATCAGCGGTTTATTTTGTTGCGAATTTATGTTTAAAAGAATTTGTGTTTCAAATCAGAGCAAATTTCAATGACGGCAGCGTGTCCCACAAGGTGAGGTACAATGCCGTTATGGGTTTTAAATACCCGCTGTTTCATTATTTAACGGCACTGTGTACCAATTGAAGCACGCACTAACGCAGCCGTTTACCGCTTGCCCAGTCAATGATTTGGCTGGGCTGTTTTTGTTTACCAATACGCCCGTCGATAATCCAAACACGTTTACCAAACTGGCGGCATACTTCTCGGCTTTGGCGGCAAGCACGTTTACCGGCGCAGTTGCATGACGTGGACACCAAAGCACTGCCGACAGCACGGCACAAAAATCGGGCGGTTTCCAAATCGGGAATGCGCACTGCCAATGTGCTTCTGCCTTTGCCGCGCAATAAAGGCAAAACGCGTTTGGCAGCAGGCAGCAGAAAGGTTTTGGCAGCAGGCCAATGTGTTAATAATGTGGCTTCTTGGTTTTCAGGCAGCCTGTGCAATAAACCGCGAAGCGATGCCCAATCATGTCCGATAAGCACCAAACCTTTGTGCTGGTTTCGCTTTTTCAGCTGCACAATGCGGCGCAAACCCAGTGCATGACGCGGCAAACAGCCCAAACCGTAGCTGCTTTCCGTGGGATACGCCACCACGCCGCCGGCTTTTAAATGCGCCCGCAGACGATACCGCTGTTTGCCGGCGGGGCGGTTATTCAATGCCATAAATCAAGATACTTTTCATTTTGCTGTGTTTGCGGTAGGATAGTAAATGATATTTATTCTCAAATAAAATAATCAGCAACAGCATTATTTTCTAAAGGAAATCCGATGATTCTTGCTCAATTAAGTCATTACCTGCACCAAAGCCGCCGTGCCAGTTTACAAGACATGGCGGCGGCACTGAACGCATCGCCCGACGCAGTGGAAGCCATGCTGCAAGTTTTGGTGCGCAAAGGGCGAGTCGTTGCCTTGCCGCAAGGTTCTTCATGCGGTAAATCTGATTGCTGCGCCTGTGATTCAACCGCTTTGCAAATTTATGAATGGACAGGGGCAGACAGCATGGCAGACAAACCGACAAACGGCGCGGCAAAAACAAAGCCGATATTCCGAATCGAGGCAATTTGATTATTGCCATTAATGGCTGAATAACTGCGGAATCACCGCTGCCCGACAAAGGCGAAGTTTCCAATCAATGTGTTTTATTCCGTGAAACAATGAAAACACACCCAAATGCCCCAAACAACCCCAGCCAAAATTGGGGTTGTTTTTCAGGGCAATATATAATTTTCAGGCAGCCTAAAACGCACTCACTGCCAAACGCAAACGTGCCACGCCTTCCTGTAAATCTTCATCATTCAGCAATAAACTCGGTGCCAAGCGCAAAACGCGATTGCTTGCCGCCAAAGTCATCAACCCGTGGCGCAAAGTGGTTTTATTCAATTCTGCCGCACGTTCGGCGTATTGATCCGCCAGCACACAACCAATCAGCAAGCCTTGTCCGCGCACTTCTTTAAACACACCCGTATCGGCGGCAACAGCGTTTAAGGCTGCCTGAAGAGCCGCGCCTTGACGATTAACATGTGCCAAAGTATCGGCTTGATTGATGATGTCAAACGCGGCACAACCCACAGCACACGCCAAAGGATTACCGCCGAAAGTACTGCCGTGGCTGCCTGCGCTGAAGCTGGATGCGACCTTATCGGTGGTCATCATTGCGCCAATGGGAAAGCCACTGCCCAAGGCTTTGGCAGAAGTCAAAACATCGGGGCAAATGCCGTGGTGCTGATAGGCAAATAATTTACCGGTGCGCCCCATGCCGGTTTGTACTTCGTCCAAAATCAGCAGTGCCTGATGTTGATCGCAGCACGCACGGGCTGCCTGAAGAAAAGCAGCATCGGCAGGCAATACGCCGCTTTCACCCTGTATCGGTTCAATCACCACGGCACAGGTTTTCGCACCAACCGCTTCATGCAAAGCAGCGGTATCGTTAAACGAAATGTGGCGGATACCGCCGGGCAAGGGCGCGAAATCTCGGTTGTATTTGGGCTGTCCGCCGACGGATACAGTAAACAATGTCCGCCCGTGAAAACCGTTGATACACGCGATAATCTCGGTTTTCCCGCTGTCTGCACCAAAATGATCGCGGGCATATTTGCGCGCCAATTTAAACGCAGCTTCGTTGGCTTCCGCGCCGGAATTACAAAAAAATACTTTGTCGGCAAAAGTATTTTCTGTAAGCCGTTTTGCCAAGGCTTGCGCCGGTTGGGTGGTGTAGATATTGGATATATGCCACAGCCGATGCGCCTGTGCAGTCAGTGCGTCAATTAAAGCAGGGTGGCAATGCCCCAAAGCATTAACGGCAATGCCGCCGGCAAAATCAATGTATTCTTTGCCGTGAATATCCCAAACACGGCTGCCTGAAGCGTGATCCGGCAGCATATCGGCAAAGGCATAATTGGGTGTTAAGTAATTGTTGGTCATGGCATTATCCGTTGTTTTTACTGTTTCAGGCAGCCTGTGTTAATTGAGTGTGTCAATATATAATGAGCCATGCTATTTTGTCGAATGTGTTATCGCCGTCAATACCGCAGAATGATTCCACACCGCTTTGACTCTGGCTTCAATGCGGTGATTGTCTCTGAAATTCAGCGAAAACCACCAAACACCGCTTTTTTTTACCGACCACAACGGCGTTGATAACCAATCTTCGTTAAGCAAGTAGGCGCACAATTGCCCCAGCCACGGCTGATGACCCACCCACACCAAAACGGCATCATCTGCTTGCCGCAGCAACAGCTTGGTTAATTGCCGTGCATCGGCATCGGGATTAAGCATGGGAACAACGTGGTTTTCGCTATCCAAAAACGCCGCCGTTTGCTGGCTGCGTATCGCTTGCGACACCCAAATTTGGCGCGTGTGCGGCAAACAGGATTTGAGCCATTTAGCGGTCTGTTTGGCTTGTTTTTGACCTTTCGCCGTCAGTTTCCGCGCCAAATCCGATTCACTTTCTTCCGCTTCCGCATGACGCCACAAAATCAATTCCATCTTTTTTCCTCTTTATTTTTATTCCTCGCACGAGTGCGTTAATTTTAGCAAGTTCCATACATAAAAAGCCGTAATCTGCCAACAGGCTGGCGTTATTTTTTTATTGCACGCCATTTTTTTCTTATAAGCCAATATTTATGGGTTGATTATGCTCAGATAACAGCAAAACAATGCCTTGATTTTTTTCGGTAAACCCGATAGTCTGCCCAGCCTTAAACCCTTAAAATAACACATTGAGTCAGCACACAGGAAGAATCATGAGTCCAGATTTAGCGCATCAAACCGATGATGTTCGCATCAAAGCCATCAAAGAACTGCTGCCGCCGATTGCGCATTTATATGAACTGCCGATTACCGAACAAGCATCGGATTTGGTGTATCAAACCCGCCGTGAAATTGCAGATTTGGTACACGGGCGAGATAACCGTTTGTTGGTGATTATCGGTCCTTGCTCCATTCACGATCCAAACGCAGCGATTGAATACGCACAGCGTTTATTGCCCTTGCGGCGGCAATACACTGAAGAATTATTGATTGTTATGCGGGTGTATTTTGAAAAACCGCGCACCACTGTTGGCTGGAAAGGATTAATCAACGACCCGCATTTAGACGGCAGCTTCGACATCAACTATGGTTTGCGCCAAGCCCGAAAATTATTATTGACGCTTAATAATCTGGGCATGCCCGCTTCCACTGAATTTTTGGACATGATTACCCCGCAGTATTATGCCGATTTGATTTCATGGGGCGCAATCGGCGCGCGCACCACCGAAAGCCAAGTACACAGGGAATTGGCGTCCGGCTTATCTTGTCCGGTTGGTTTTAAAAACGGCACAGACGGCAACTTAAAAATTGCCATTGACGCCATCGGCGCAGCGAGCCACCCGCACCACTTTTTGTCGGTAACCAAAGCCGGACACTCCGCCATTGTCCACACCGGCGGCAACCCCGATTGCCATGTGATTTTGCGCGGCGGCAAAGAACCGAATTACAGTGCCGAACACGTTCAGGCAGCCGCTGCCGAATTAACCAAGGCAGGCGTTACCCCCAAACTTATGGTGGATTTCAGCCACGCCAACAGCCGCAAAGATTACAAGCGGCAAATGGAAGTTGCCGAAGACGTGGCCATTCAGCTGAAACACGGTGAACCGAATATCATGGGCGTGATGGTGGAAAGTCATTTACAGGAGGGCCGTCAAGACAATCCCGAAATATATGGTAAAAGCATTACCGACGCGTGTATCGGCTGGGACGACACCGAACGCTTGCTGGCTTTGCTTGCCGAAGCGGTTCGGGTGCGCCGGCACGAGTCAAGCACAAACGCATAAAATACCCCCTCCTTTTAGGTTTATACTTGATGGGCTTGCTTGAAGTGAGTATTCGAATGTTGTGTTTTCACCACACTCAAACCACACCCGGATTGAAATTTTTCCCTTACAGAGTTGGGCTTCAAAGAACAACCAAATAGCACCAGGTTGCCTGAAACGGTTTTCAGGCAACCTGTTTTAAAACAAACCATCTGTTTTTATTTCACAATTTATTATCACTCTGCTGTACTTTCCATACTGATTTTGGATAAAACCATCGTTTTTTCATTGAGCTAGCGTTATTCAAAAATAAACCATAAACACAATATACAACTAAACAACTATTTTCTGCACATGGATATGGCTTTCATTCCGGTTTCTGCCGTACAGGACCTGATTGTGTCGGATTGCTGCATGATAAAAAAGAAGTAGTTTAGCTATGTCGTTTAGCATAAACAAAAAACACTATTGTGTTAAAATATTGTTTGATTATAATCAAAGAATATTGCGGTGCAATATGGTATATCTATTGCCACACTTTCATACATTAGAATTCATACACTAAAATTTTAACTGCTGAAATTGTAACTGTATTTTAATAACTTAACTGACTAACTAGATGGCTGGCTAACTAGATAGCTGGCTAACTAGATAGCTGGCTAACTAGATAGCTGGCTAACTAGATAGCTGGCTAACTGATTTATCAATCCTAATCGAATGTTGCATATTCTTTAGATAAATAATTATTTTTTTGTTCAGAAAATCTATCTAAATATATCTTCATGAAACCACACTACATTATGAATAAAAATACTATTAAAATAGCAGTTGGTATTATCTGCTTTCCAGATGGTGAATATGGTTTTGCAGTTCCGGATATTCCCAACTGTGAAATTCCCAGCCATTCATTGGAATCCGGCATGGAGCAGATTTATAAATTAGTGCCAAAACACATTAAGGAACTGATTGAAAAAGGCTGTGAAATCAAAACAAGCTCAATAGAGGAGTTATCAACTCAAGAAGAATTTGATCAATTTTCGTGGATGTATATTGAATTTGAGTTACCGCCGAAGCCTTATTCGATTTATTTACCTGAGCATGTGATTAACGCATTAAAAGAGACAGCCCAACAACAGGGGCTGTCTGAAAACGCCATGTTAGAAAAAATCATCAAACACTATCTAACATGGTTTCAATCGTCCAAACAAACCAAACCTATCGTTCCGCAACATTAATCAATAACTTAAACATTATCCAATGTAAGGGAGTTTTTCCATGGCATCATCAGACCAAACCGGTCAAAAACAAATCAAAACAAAAAGTACTTCAGGTAAGTACTTAATTCTTTTTATTTTGATATTCATTATGTTACTATCGGTAATCATCGTTGGTTCTTACACATATAAGCAAAACCAATTTATAGCACTTCGCACCTCTCATCTTTTTGCCCTAGACCAAGTGGGCGATGAACTTGCAACATTAATTTCAGACACGAACCAACTTGAGAGCGATGTGACATCCGTTGCCACAGTACAGACTGATGAAAATTCAGCATATCACAACTCAATCCTATATAAGAAAATTCGTGCCGACTTATCTAAATTGCAGCATGATGCTGATGTGGCAGGTAATTTATTGACCACCTTGTCTAAAGGTGGACAATTCAAAAATAAAGAAGGTTCTACTATTGAGGTACAGCCCCTTGTTCAACCAAAATTTAAAGAAGAATTGGCACAAATTAACGAAAGTTGGCATGCTTACCAGCAAGAGATTAATTCCATCGTTAACAGTGATTTGTCCGTGGAAGAAAATGGTTTAATCCCCGTACAAACCTTAATTCAATCCGGCCGAAATCAAAATGCAGCGTTCATAACGTTTTCGAGTGGTTTGCGCATCGTATTCCGTTTAGAAACAGAAGCAGTAAATAAAAAACAAGACCAAATTCTTGCTTGGTCTTTGGGGATTTTGATATTGTATTTTATCGGCATCATATTGTTTGTATCGCGCACCTTGCTTAAAGCCGACAAAGAGATAAATACCGCTTTCCAAGAATTAACCACTTCCAATAAACAATTGGAACAATCGTATGCCGAGTTGGAGAAATCCGAGAATCAATTATCTGTCGCTAAAACAGAAATAGAACAATCATATACAAATTTGGAAGAAGCACGGCGAGAAACCACCGATATTATGGAAACAGTGAACATGGGTTTGTTCTTGTTGGATTCCAATTTACACATCGGTGCACAGCACTCAACCGAATTAGAAAATCTGTTTGGCAGAAAAAGTTTAAGCGAACAAAACTTTTTAAATGTCTTGGACGATATTGCGGTAGATAAAACCGTATTAAAAAATACACAAGACTATATTAATCAGTTATATAACGAAAAAGTTTTAGAAAAACTAATTACTTATCTCAACCCCTTGCAACAACTTGAAGTTTATGTACCAAACCCTATTCACGGCACCAGAGAGCAGCGATATTTAAATTTTCGCTTTAAACGCGTATTGCACAATAAAAAAATTGTATCCATCTTGGTCAGTGTGCTTGATGTAACCGACACCGTAATATTGCAAATGCAGCTGGAAGATGAAAAATCGCAAAATGCTTCTTATTTAAGTATGTTTGACCAAGCGTTTAAGATGGAACGTAATCAGCTGGAAGAATACATCGGCAGCACAGAAGATAAAATTAAGAAAATCAATGATATTCTAAAAGAAGAAGGATCTTCGCAATCTGATTTTGACAGCAAGGTTAATTTGATTTACCGCCAAGTGCACAGCATCAAAGGTGAATCCAGCATGCTTGGATTCAAGGTTATGGTGAGCATGGCAGAGAAAATGGAAGATATTCTCACTGAGTTGCGTAAGAAAAACAAACTGAAAGGGGAAGACTTTTTGCCCTTAGTCTCCATTTTGGACGACTTATTCAAAATCAACCGCATCTTAATAGGTATGTCGCAAGCATCAACAATGTCTGATCTAAAAACAGCGACGCAACCGATTTCTGCTGCAGCAAACAACCGGCAGATTGGTGCACCCGAATCAAATGCAGCACAAAATGCAGCGCAAAAAACCGATGAAATCAAAATAAATGATTTCCTGAATACACTGGCTGATTTTGCCAAAGATATTTCTTTGCGGCACAGCAAAAAAGTAATGCTCAACAGCGATACTTTCAACCATCATGTTGCAGAGACATTAAGTAAAAAACAATTTTCAGCCATTAAAGAATTGTCTGTTCAATTCTTGCGCAATGCCATTGTGCACGGTATTGAAGTGCCGTCGGAACGTGTGGCAAGAAATAAACCCATAATCAGTTTAATCAATATTGGCTTGAGTCAAAACGGCAATCTGATTACTTACCGCTTTGCAGACGATGGCCGCGGTCTGGACGCTGCTAAAATTATCCAGCAAGCACTGAATCAAGGTTTGATTACCGAAAAACAAGCACAAGTCATCAGCCGAGAAGATTGCTATCGTTTGATTACCCGTGATGGTTTTTCAACAGCAAGTGATACCGATGAAGATGCCGGCCGCGGTGTTGGCATGGGTGTTATCCAAAACAACATTGATGAATTGGGTGGCAAATTAACGATAAAAAACAACAGCACAATCGGATTGGGAGGAACTGAATTTATCGTAGAATTTCCTTTAAACTAAAAACTAAACTAAACTAAACTAAACTTAAATCGTAAAACACAACCGGAAAAATAAATATGCATACATTATTAATTGTTGACGACTCCAACGTTATCCGAAACCAAATCTCACGTTATTCAAGTAAAATTGATTTTGAAGTAGTGGCAACCGCATCCAATGGTCATGATGCTTTATTCATGTATCAACAATTCAAACCGGATGTTGTTACCATGGATTTAACCATGCCCGGTTGGGAAACCAATAATATGGGGGGCATGGAATGTATTGAAAAAATAATTGAGCTGGATGAAAACGCCGATATTTTGGTGGTATCGGCATTAGAAGACAAAGCCACGGGTATACACGCATTAACGCTCGGCGCACGTGGTTTTATTCATAAACCCTTTACAGAAGAAGTTTTGTTTGAAGCACTTAATGAAGTTGTTGCCAATAAAACCGGAAAATAACAGAAAGCAAACGTATGATGACTGATGAACAAGCACTGGTTTTTTTAAACGGTGTCAAAAAATATTTTAATACCATTGGCGATACAGAAATTGTTGTTAAATCACCATTTTTGATAGACCGCAATGCTGTTTTGAAAGCAGCGCAAGAATATTCCGGTATCATTAAGGTAACCGGTTTACGTAACGGCATTGTGTACTTCACTGCGTCTAAAATCATTTTGGAACGCATTTTGGAAAAACTAAATGAAAAAAATATCACTCCTGCCATTCTGCTGGATTTGGTTGGTGAAATAGCTAATATTTTAGCCGGTAATGCCCGCAAAGAATTCGGAGAAAAATTTGAGATTTCAACACCTTCTGTGATTGAAGGTTTGCCGTCGGTTGATCTGTTTTACAACAGTAATTTATGTATGATTCCTTTGGAGTGGGATAACGCAAGTGCCGCCATTGTAATCTCCATGGAAGAATAGAGACTGCGAAGTAAAGCATTTAATGCTTTTCTGATTTTCAATGTTTTGAGTAAAACACTGTTTGCTTGCAAGCAGTGTTTTTATTTTGTTTGCTTTATGGCAAGAAGCAGCAGACAACGCGGCATAGTCTGCTTATCCCGCACGCCAAAGCCACAAACCACAGATTCCCCGCGCCGCCGATAATATAGCTGTACTATTATTTTTTCAAAAAAGAAAACATAGCCTATTCAGCAGATTTCAGATATAGCTATATGTTTACAATATCTTCAGGCTGCCTGAAACACTTCTGCTGCATTGATTTACATCAACCAAATCAAAACTCAGCTACAATACAAAACCTTACTTTCCCAAATACACAACCATTATGGATTTGAACCTTCTGCGCACGCTGCTGAGCAACCTATCTGTTCCAAACAGCCGGCGCACCATTGGCAGTGATAAAGCCATTGCCGATATTCGTCATGAAAACAACCATGTTTATGTGGATTTACGCTTTCCTTATCCCATATTGCATCTTGCCAATATTTTAAAAGAAGCGATTCAGGCAGCCTTAATACCGCACATCGGCGGCAACAGTTTGCATTTGCAGCTGGACAGCCGCATTGAAACCCATAAAGTACAGCAAGGTGTGGCAACCATCAGCGGTGTCAAGAACATCATCGCGGTGGGTTCAGGCAAAGGCGGTGTGGGCAAATCAACTGTTTCTGCCAATTTGGCAGTGGCATTGCAGCGCATGGGCGCACGCGTTGGCGTGTTGGATGCAGACATTTACGGCCCCAGCCAGCCCACGCTGTTTGGCGTTGCCGCCAATCGCCCAACACAAGAAAATGGCAAACTGATTCCGATTGCTACTGAAAACGGTATTCAAGTGATGTCAATCGGTTTTTTAGTGAACACCGATCAAGCCATGATTTGGCGCGGCCCTATGGTCAGCCAAGCCCTGCAACAATTACTGTTCCAAAGCCAATGGGACAACGTTGATTATTTAATCATCGATTTGCCGCCCGGCACAGGCGATATTCAGCTCACGCTTTCGCAAAAAATCCCGGTTACCGGCGCAGTGGTGGTTACCACGCCGCAAGATCTCGCATTGATTGATGCACGCAAAGCAATTGATATGTTTAATAAAGTCAATATTCCGATTTTTGGGGTTTTAGAAAACATGTCCACTCATATTTGCAGCCAATGCGGTCATATTGAGCCGATTTTCGGAGAAGGCGGCGGCAAACGGCTGTCGGAAAAATTAAATGTGCCGCTACTGGGACAATTGCCGTTAACTTTAGCGGTGCGCGAAGCCATGGACGCAGGAGAAGCCGTTGCTTTGCAGCAAAATAACGCTGCCGTTGCCCAAGCCTTTGAAGATGCTGCATGGATTTTGGTACAAACCATTGCCGACAAGAGCAAAGACTTCAGCAAACATTTTTCAAAGATTGTGGTGGAATAAACACAACCCCCAGCCTTTACCGGCATCATTCGGCGTTTGGGAACAGCTTTCATCTATCCCAAACCGCACGCACGCCCTCCCTGAAGCGCGAGGTTTAAATGATTAAAGCGCGGGCACATACTGCTGTTGAAACCGCTGCATTCACTGTTTGAAATGCCGCTGATTATTCCGCTTAATTCTTAACAGGATTGAGCGGTTTTTTGATCAGGTAAACCAACAGCCTCAACCAAACTATCAATTATATTTAAAAATACAATTGAGCATTCTTTACTTCTTCTTTTTCTTTTATCGTAAAAAAATAACAATTTTTTCTATACATATTTTTACGCTTACTGCTTTTTTTGTTTTTTTGCAACCCGAATTTCTCTTTAGCGGCAGCATTCATCGTCATATTTTATAAATTATTTTATTTATAATAAACAAACATTTAAATTCAATCCAGCATACACCAGATGGGATTTATTTTTTGCCGAAACAGCAAAAAAAGACCAATTCAACCATCGCTGTATTTCAAACTTTTACTTTCAAAAACACATGCTGTCTGTAGTTTTAGAGTTTAGCACCTAGAATTTTTATTCAAAATTAACTCACCTTATATGTTTGTGAATGACTTTGACAGTGTTTATTTCACAAACCACTGCTCTTCAAATTATTGTTTTTATTGAAATTTAAGTGTTTATTTAACTTTAGGCTTGAGAGGGGATACTCCATGGTCAACATCGAAGTCATTTCGCGCGCCGGCGCGAAGGTTGTATTGCAAACCAAAGGCACAGAAGTGAGCCTGCCCGGCACTGAAAACGTACTGGTGAAACTGGGCATTGGTGCAAATACTGTTGTAGAAATGAAACAAGAAGGCGATCACCTGATCGTGGTCTTGAGCAATGGTGAAGTCATCACCATTGACAACTATTTTGCCCAAGTTTGCGAAGCCGACAAACCGGCGGAAGCAGACACCGTTTCCGCCCATGCGGCTGCCGACACCGGCAATCAGCTCGTGCTTGAAAACGACACCGGCAATCTGATTTGGGCGCGCACCACCGTTGAAGACAACTGCTTAAATTCCGTTGAATATTTCAGCATTGACAACATCACCCCCCTGCTGACAGAAGGCAGTATTGATGTTGATCACGCCGTGGCATGGTGGGGCTGGAAACCGATTTTGGGTTATGGCGCAGTGATTACCGCCGCCATCATCGGTCTTTCCCAATGGGATGAT
>NZ_JQKE01000054.1 GCF_000745895.1 Stenoxybacter acetivorans DSM 19021
AGTCAATATTTACGGCGGATTGGGCAATGATACCATTCAGGCATCCAATAAAGATGATTTGCTTGACGGCGGAGAGGGCGACGACAAACTTTACGGCGGCAGTGGTGCGGATACACTGATTGGCGGTGCGGGTAATGATTATTTGTCGGGCGGTTATGGGGGCGATACTTATCTGTTCAACAAAGGACATGGACAAGATACGGTTTATGACCACAGCGGCGGTTATGTGGATAATGACACTGTTCGTTTTGAAGATGTGTTGTTCGATGAAATCTTTTTGGAACGTGTCGGCAATGATTTAACGGTGTTGAATGGTCAAAACGGCGATAAATTAACGGTGCAGAATTCGTTCAGCAGTACATATTACCAAATTGAAACATGGCAGTTTGCCGATAAAACGCTGGAAATGCAGCAGCTGCTGGCAAATGCGCATTGGGTGGCGTAGGTGCGAACAATCCAATAAACGTTAATCAATAAAGGCTGCCTAAAGTTTCAGGCAGCCTTTTTATGTTGGACTGCGGTTCAATGCAGGCTGTGTTGCATAGTGAAAACAAATCAGAAACAGAAATACAGCGAAAATATTTAATTACATTTAATTGTAGAATTGTCTGTACTTTGTGAAAATAATGTAACACAACGCCAAGGAAAAACCAGGAAGTATGATGAAAAAACATGTCAATAAATTAAGCCTACTTGTCATGGCTGCATTGCTTGCTGCCTGTGCTGCGCCGACCCCGACCCATCATCGAACAAATTGGTTTTTGCTGGATGCCAACCGTGCCGATAGGATATTAACGACAGCGGCAGATTACGGATCTCGCGGAAATTGGGAAATTCATCGTGCGGATATAGCGCGCGTAGTCAATGAAAAATGTGCCGAGTGGGGCTACAACGACGGAGCTTCTGCTTTGGGCGATGTTGAAAGTACTTGTATTGGAAAAACATTCGGACGACGCTGTACACGCACCCGTCTGAGCATAAAATATCAATGTATCAAAAAGCCATAAAATTCTTTGGACAGGGTTATTGATATATTGTTTCAGGCAGCCTGTAAAACCATACAGGCTGCCTGAAATTATTTACAGCAGGATAACGTGAAAAACAAACGGCGTTTTTGCGTTTAATTAAACATCTTAATCATTCTTCATCAATGACAGCAGCCGCTTGAAGCCGATTTTTTGCTTGGGGTTTGTTCGAGCAGTGAATCGGCGTTTTTGCCCAAATGCCGCAGCCACATAAAGCCTGCTGCCAAGACTGCCAGCAAGATGCTGATCCACATGCCGGCGTTGCTTGGGTTTTCGCTTAATTTGGCAAATTGGTAGTATAAACCGGCAACGCAGTAACCCAAGCCGGTTGTCCACAGCACCACGAAAACTGCCCAGCGAGTACCTGATTCTTGATAAACGGCGGCAATGGCGGCGGTGCAAGGCGCGTAGAGCAGGATAAACAGCAGGTAGGCAAATGCACCTGCGCTGCCGTCGAAGCGTTCTACCATTGCACCAAAAATACTGTTGCTGATTTCTTGCTCCTCGGCAAAGGCTTCTTGATCCACATCTTCAGCGGCAGACAAGCCCAATGGGTCTGTCCATGCACCCAACGCATCGCTTAAGTTGGCAGGAATGGTGGCAAAGGCTTCTTTAACGGCTTCACCCACGCTGAATTCGCTTTCTTCCTCATCGCCGCTGCCACTGCCCAGCGCGGAATAAGTGGCATTTAATGTACCGATTACGGCTTCTTTTGCCAAAATACCGGTGAAAATACCCACTGAAGCCGGCCAGTTGTCTTCTTGTAAACCCATTGGTTTGAATAAAGGGGTGATGGTGCGGCCAATGGCAGACAATACTGATTTGTCGCTGTCTTCGTTGCCGTAGCTGCCGTCTGTGCCGATGGCATTTAAAAAGGACAAGACCACCACCATCGGTACAATCACGCGTCCGGCTCGGATAATGAATGATTTCAAACGCATCCATGCGTGAATAAAGATGCCGCGCAGGGTGGGCAAGTGGTACGGCGGCAATTCCATGATAAAAGGCGAGGCTTTGCCCTGAAGCAAGGTATTTTTCAGCACCAAACCGGTGATGATGGCTGCCAAAATGCCAATGAGATATAAGCCAAACACCACATTTTGTGCATTATTGGGAAAGAATGCGGCGGCAAACAATACATACACGGGCAGGCGTGCGCCGCATGACATGAACGGTGCCATAGCAATGGTCATCAAGCGGTCGCGGCGGTGTTCCAGCGTGCGTGTTGCCATAATCGCGGGAACGTTACAACCGAAGCCGACAATCAGCGGCACGAAACTTTTTCCGGGCAAACCAACCCAGCGCATAAATCGGTCCATCACAAACGCGGCGCGTGCCATGTAGCCGCTGTCTTCCAGTATTGCCAAAAATAAATACAGAAAACCGATAACGGGGATAAAGGTTGCCACGGTTTGAATACCGCCGCCGATGCCGTTGGCAATCAAGGTGGTGAGCCAAACGGGCGAACCGATGGAATCCAGCCATTGACCTAAGCCGTCCACCAGCAATGCACCGAAAAATTGGTCAAAAAAGTCAATGAATGCGCCGCCGATTCGAATGGTGAACATAAACATCAAATACATCATCAGCAAGAAAATCGGAATACCCAGCACACGGTTTAACACCACGCGGTCAATGCGTCCGGTGAGGTCGGTCATGGCTTTGCCTGAACGCTGCGCGGTTTCGGCGGCAATGGTGTTGGCTAAGGTGTAGCGTGCGTCTGCCACCATAATATCCATGTCGTCGATTAGTTTTTCAGCCAAGACTTCTGCTTGCTGCACCACTTCGGGTGTGGGCGCGAGTTTCATCGCCAAATCATCGCCTTCAAGCAGGCGAACGGTAAGCCAGCGCGGTGCGATGCCTTGTTTTTCTGCCGCTTCAGTCATTTGCGGCTGCAAAGCGGCAATGGCTGATTCCAAGTGCTCGTTGTAGCGCACAACCAATGTGGACGGCTGCGGATTGGCGGCTGCCTGAAGAATGGCTTTTTTCAAGTCGTCAATACCGATTTTAGAAGCCGCCACAATCGGCACCACAGGGCAGCCCAGTTTTGCCGACAGTGCCGCCGCATCAACTTTTATGCCTTTGCTTTCGGCAACATCGTTCATGTTTAATGCCACCAAAAGCGGCACATTCATTTCTGCCAATTGTGTGGTCAAATACAAATTCCGCTCCAAATTGGCGGCATCAATGATGTTAATCACCAAATCGGCTTCTTTGGTGTGGACGTAATCACGCGCGACTTTTTCATCGAGTGAAACTTCTTGATCGGCAACGTCCAGCGAATAAGTACCGGGCAAATCCACCACTTCAAAGGTGTGATCGCCCAAATGATAATGACCGCTCACGCGCTCTACCGTAACGCCCGGCCAGTTGCCCACGCGCTGGCGTGCGCCGGTTAAAGCGTTGAATAAAGTGGTTTTGCCGCTGTTGGGGTTACCGATTAAGCTGATAACGTATTGGCTCATGCTAATTTCTCCACGATTAAGGCGTTGGCTTCGTCTTTGCGTAAAGACAGCGAAAAGCCGCGCACGCTGATTTCCACGGGATCGCCCATCGGGGCAATACGCTGTACCGTAAATTCTGCGCCCGGGGTTAAACCCATGCTCAATAATTTACTGCGGTATGCCTTGCCTGTTTCGGCAAAACCGCTGACTTTCGCGCGGTCTTTGGTTTTTAGTTCGCTTAGTGTTGTCGTCATGTTGAAAAGGCTTCCTGAAAAAACAAGTACAATAAATATCAATGATAATCATTATTAAATTAAGATCAAAAAATAAAGCGGCAATGCCACCTTGTTTTCAATAACGTTTTATTTTTAATTTGTTTTCACGGCTGAACAGATGCCCCAAAATAGTTAATCGTTACACACACACCTTTATTGAGAGCAAAGCGTGGGGCTGTTATTTATTCCGTTATTTACTGTGCAGTGTGTTGCCCAACGGATTGACGCATCGGCACGTTGTGTTACCTCGGCAGCGGCTTATTTTGTGAATGGCTTTGTTGTTCAGCCGTATATGCCGATTTGAGTGGTAAGTATAAATTGCCGCAAAATCAGCAGAAACCTTTATTTGAGCAATGCAAACATGGTTTCAAAAATTAAATAAGCAGGGTACTAAGATGCTTCGCACACCATAATGCGGTTTGCCATGCCGCCGCCGATGGCATAGCGGGTTTCACCACGCCCGATGACCAATGCCGCTCCGTTGCGCTGGCAAATACGGATTTCTGCTCCCGGGTTCACACCGATTTCAGAAATTCGTTTGGCGAAGGCAGAGCTGCCTTTTACGCTGATAACACGCAGTAAGGTGTTTTCAGGCGCAGCCATTAAAGGAAAGGATTGACGCATGGTTTTCACCTTTATTTATTCTATTTCAAATATTCGCCGAAAATGACGTGGGGCAAATATCAATTAAGTAATGATAATAATTCCAGTTTAGCATAAATTTTCGAGCATGATAATTGATTTAATCCACAATTGATTAAAATCAAACCGAATGTGCATTGTGAACCAAGCCGTTTATTCACGATGCGAACCGAAAACCGCAGATTGGGTGCATCAATATTTTGATTTTTAATGAACAGGGCAGGGCTTGGGTATTTTTCAGGCAGCCTGAATTCAGAAAATGCGTGCCGTTGCCAATGGCGCGGGCAATCTGCTTTTTCATATTCAGAAATGGGAATTTATGGTGAGGAGGTTCTTGGCGCGGCTTGTGGTTATTGAACAGAATTCGATTGCCGTGCGCTTTCCAAAATACCGCTTAAAATTGCCGCAATTGTTGTAAGACGCGGCGGCTGTGTATGCCCTCAGGCAGCCTGAAATCCAGTAATAAACGGGTTAAACGCAGGGTTTCTTGGCGTGCTCGGGTGTTGAGATGCAAGGTTTTTTTGCTTAATGACAACAATGTTTCGCCGCAGATGCTGATGCCTTTTTCTGTTGTCGGCACATTGATTTGTGTCAATAAAGCAGGTGCATATTCGGGGCGCATGTAATAGTGTGCATCGGCATCAATTGCCGTGCCGTTTTCATCTTGGGTGATGTCGGGTGCAAACCCCAAATGATGCAAGAGATCCCACTCAAAATAACGCAATGCCGCTGATTCGCCGCCGAGGCAAAGCGCGGACATCACTTGATGCACGGCGTCATAAATCAAAGGGGCGGGGTCTTCGCGGGCAGTAAGTTTCAAAATCAATTCGTTGACATACAAGGCACTGAACAAAGCCCTTGCCTGCGGCGACGGCCAGCCGCCTATCCATTGAGCGCGGTGCAGGGTTTTCAATTCCTGCGTGCCGTACCACGACACCGAAAGCGGAACAAACGGTGTTAATACACCGCGCAATTCACTTTGCCGTTTGCGCGCACTTCTGGCAATCAATACCACGCGCCCGTAATGGCGGGTAAACATTTCAGCCAGCAAGCTGCTTTCGCGCCAAGGTATGGTGCTGAGTAAAAAAGCGGGCTCGTGATTAACGCGGGAGTCTGCGGACATGGGAATCAATGGGCTGATAAACAAACAGGCTGCCTGAAAAGCGATTGGTACAGGGCAGAAAATGAGGCAAACATTTTTATTCTGCCTCTTCTTTGCGGGTTTCTTCGCCTTCACCGATTTCTTCGCCGCGTTCTTCTTTAATATCTCCGGCTTTTGCGGTGTTGCTTTCTGATGCGGATTGGCTGCTGTTGTCTAATATCGGCGGCGGTGCAATCAAGGTGTTTAGTGACAATGCGGCGGCATCAAGCGTGGGATAGCCGCTGAAAGATACTTGGTAGCCGCCGTTAAACGGCTCAATGCGGGCGTGTGCACCCAACGGGAAAGTGGCTTTGTTGGCGATGTGTCCAAATGGAAAGCCGCTCAATATCGGTACATTCGTCACGCGTGAGATGTTTTGAATCACGTGGTGGAATGTATAGCTGCTGTCGTAAATATCGGTGATTGAACCCATGCGGAAGTCCCCCAGTACAATGGCTTGCTGTTTGCGCAATACGCCCGCCAAATGCAAGGTTTGCAGCATGCGTTCGATGCGGTAAGGCTGTTCGCCCACGTCTTCCAAAAACAAAATACCGCCGCTGATGTCGGGAAAATACGGGCTGCCGACCAAAGCCGCCAATACGCTTAAATTACCGCCCCAAAACACGCCTTCGGCACGAACATCACGTGCCTGAATTGCCGATACCGTGATGCTGTTTTGCGGATTGGTGCTGCCTGAAATAAATGCCTGCATGGTGTAAAGCGATGGTACGGGTTTGCTGAATTCACTGTAAAGCATCGGTCCGGCAAAGCTGGGCATATTGCCGCGTGCCAAAAGAGCGAGCTGAATGGCGCAGACATCACTGAAACCGAACAGCAAAGTGCCGTTTTCGCGCATTCGGCTGCCCAAACTTGCCCAATCAATGTGCGGCAATAAGCGCATGGCACCATAACCGCCGCGCACGCCCATCAATACTTTCGGCATGGCTGTACTGCCTGAAGCCACCGCTTGTAAGTCGGCAATGCGTTCGTTGTCATTGCCCGCAAATCGCTGAAAACGGCGGTATGCCGCCGATTCATTGCTGATTACAAATCCTGCATCTTGCAAGCGGCGCAAACCAATCATTAAACGTGCCGGATCAGGCGTGTAGCCGGAAGAGGCAAAAATACGCAGCATGGGGTTTCCTGTTTTTGGGGAGATTGAACGGCGAAAAGACGATAAAGATGATGCTGAGATGCGGCTGATCTTGGGTGCTGGTGTACTGCATGCCTGTAATAACCCCGCACCTGCCAAAACAGCAGAACCTTTCAGGAAGCCGCGGCGGGCAATGGGTGTGGTATTCATCGTCTTCATTTTCCGTGATGATTTGTTTTCAGGCAGCCTGAAAAGAGATTAACGTGTTTTTTTCTGTGTTTTTTTTGCCGTGGGTTTAACTGTTTTTTTTGTTTTACTGTTTGATGCGGCTGCCTTTGTTGTCTTTGCTTTTTTGGGCGGTTTTGGTTGGCTGGTAACAATGGTATTGGGAGGGGCTTTGGGAATTTTGTAGTTGCCTGTGCGGCAAAGCGCAGGAAATTGTTTCCATGCTTCAGACACGGTTGAACCGTTGGCGTATAAACGCACTTCGCTGTTGCGCGGATTCAGTTCCGCTACGTCCATTAAAATACCTTGTTTTTTGGTAAACGGATTAACCAGAAAAACCGTTTGGGCGCGGTCTGTATAGGATTTGACACTAAAGAATTCAGCAGGTAAGCGAAATTGATTTTGTAATTCTTCTTGAAGGCAACGGCCAACTTCTGCTGCCGGTTTATTGATGCGTTCGACAACAACAGGGGCTTCTGTGCGGCGCGGCAAGCGGGTTTCTTCCGGTGTGCGTTTCACTGCGTCATTGGCTTTGCCGCCTGACGCATCTGATTGAACCGGCGGTAAAGCGCAGGCATTCAGTAAAAGGGTTAAAAATACAGTAAACCAAAGGATTAAGGTATTTTTCTTGTTATTGAAATAATTCATTTTTTAAAAGCAATAAGCAGAAAGAGCTTTATAATAACAGCGATGTATTCTTAATTTATTGGCTTTAACCATGCTTTACCCTGACACAACAGCTGTTCACACCATCACACTTGCCTTTACTGGTGCATCGGGTATGGCTTATGGTTTGCGTTTATTGGAATGCTTGCTTGCCGCCGATAAAACGGTTTGGCTTCTGTATTCGTCGGCAGCGCAAACGGTGGCGGCGCAGGAAACCGATTTTGCCTTACTTGCCGACCCTGCGCAATGCCAAAAAATGCTGTGTGCGCATTTTCAGGTGCGCGCCGAGCAATTGCGGGTTTTCGGTAAAAATGAATGGTTTGCACCGCCCGCTTCAGGCAGCCATGTTGCCGATGCCATGGTGATTTGTCCTGCGAGCATGGGCAGTGTGGCGGCAATTGCAGCGGGTATGTCTGATAATTTAATTGAACGCGCCGCTGATGTGTGCATCAAAGAGAAGCGGCTGTTGATTGTGGTGCCGCGCGAAATGCCGTTATCCGCCATTCATCTGGAAAACCTTTTGAAATTGGCGCGTTTGGGTGTGTGTGTTTTGCCGGCTGCCCCGGGCTTTTATCAACGCCCGCAAAGTGTTGCCGATTTGGTGGATTTTGTGGTGGCACGCATTTTGGATCAGTTGCGGATTCCACACAATTTGATGCCGAAATGGGGCGGAAAGTGAACGGGTTATACGAATTTATTCGTTTAATTGCTGCTTTTTTGCAGTGGCTATTGACAATGTTGGGTAAATTGTTTTAATCTGTGCCCTATGAATACGAACGCCTTTTCTTCTTTTGCTTATTGCTACTGGTACCCCACCTCGGTGCGGTACTTTTTTGCGTTTGTGTAACACACTTCAGCAAACCAAGAAAAAGTGAAGCCGCCCCTGAAATTTGAGGTGGCTTTTTTTTATGCCGCATTGATTTGAAAACCGCATAAAACCAACACAATCCCACACGGAGAAGCCGTTATGAGCGCATTACCCAAAGCCTTTTCACAGACCCCAAATGCTGCACCTGTTCGGGAGTTGTGCCGCTGGTATATGCTGGTTAACGGCAACCAGCATCGCCATGATTTGTGTTTGCCCGAATTGGGCTTAGACGCGCCGCTGACCATCAGTGAAGCATTAATCCCGCAAGTGCGCATGGTGGCTGCCTTAATTGCTGCCGAACGGTTGGATTTTCAGACCAAAACGCCTGACATCATTACTGAAGAAGCCGATTGGTTTGCTGCCCGTATCTTGATTTTTGGTGTGCGGGTGTTTCATTTGGACATCACGCTGATGCCCATGCTCAAATGCGCCAATCAGCGAGCCAAAGCCTTTGCCGCCAAACATGGTTTGGCTTTTCAGGCAGCCCAGATGCGCATGAGTTTGCACGCCGCCCGTCCGCAGCAAATGCTGATTATGGAAACCGAAACCACCGCACCGCAAGACTTGGGCGTTGTTGGCAATAGCTTATCCTTGCGCCGCGCTGTTGCCGCGCAGTTTGGCTGCCACACCTTGTTTCGGCAATAAATCCGAACACCAATGCTTTGTTATTGATTTGGGACATATCTTTAAAAACTTTTATTTTGCAGTACCCGTGCGTAAAATGCACAACCTTAGTTGCTGCTTAGGGTAACCAAATCTGTCGCTTAAGATGGGTAATTTCAATTATTGAGTCAGGAAAGTATTGTTTTATGGAATGGACATTTAACTCGTATCACACGTTAATTCTCGCTACCTTGGTTTTACTGCTTGGTAAGGCATTAGTGAACAAAATTAAATTTCTTCGCGATTTTAATATTCCCGACCCGGTAGTGGGTGGTTTGGTGGCAGCGGTTGTTTTATATGGAATTCATTTGGCATTCGGAAATACCTTTTCATTTGACAGCAGCATTCGCAATGCTTTCATGTTGGTTTTCTTTTCTTCTATCGGCTTGAGTGCTGATTTTTCACGTTTGCGTGCCGGCGGCAAACCTTTGGTGGTTTTTTTGGTGCTGGTATCGGTATTTATTTTGGTTCAAAATGTGGTGGGCATTGGTTTGGCAAGTTTATTGGGTTTAGATCCTTTGCTTGGTTTGATAACGGGGTCCATCACTTTAACAGGCGGGCACGGTACTGCGGGTGCTTGGGGTGAAATCTTTGAAAACAAGTACCATATTAACGGTGCGGTTACGCTTGGCATGGCATCAGCCACTTTTGGCTTGGTTGCCGGCGGTTTAATCGGCGGTCCGGTAGCAAGACGGTTGATTCAGAAACATTTGAAAATGAAAAACCTCAATGCACCGCAGCACATTGATGATGAGCAAAGCAGGGTTTATCAATTTGAAGGACCGGAGCAAACCCGCCTCATAACCGCCACTTCCGCGGTGGAAACCATGGCACTTTTTGCCGCTTGTTTGAGTTTTGCCCACATTATGACAGGCGTGTTTAAA
The DNA here is from genome assembly GCF_000745895.1 of Stenoxybacter acetivorans DSM 19021. Lineage (GTDB taxonomy): Bacteria > Pseudomonadota > Gammaproteobacteria > Burkholderiales > Neisseriaceae > Stenoxybacter > Stenoxybacter acetivorans. The sequence continues at coordinate 9,927 of NZ_JQKE01000054.1, forward strand.
GGGGCAGTCTTTGAATTACCGACATTTGTGTGGGCATTGTTCGGCGGTGTGGTTTTGCGCAATGTGTTGGTGAATGCCTTTAATGTGAAAATGTTTGACCGTGCCATTGACGTTTTTGGTAATGCTTCTTTGTCTTTATTTCTTGCCATGGCGTTTTTATCTTTGAAGTTGTGGGAATTGGCGGGTTTGGCAGGACCGGTGCTGATTATTTTGGCGGTGCAAACCGTGGTAATGATACTGTATGCGTCGTATGTTACTTTCCGTTTAATGGGCAAAGACTATGATGCGGCGATTTTGGCTGCTGGTCATTGCGGCTTTGGTATGGGGGCAACACCCACTGCCATTGCCAATATGCAGGTGGTTACCGAAAAATTTGGTCCTTCGCACAAAGCGTTTTTAATTGTTCCTATGGTGGGTGCATTTTTTATTGATTTGGTTAATGCAGCGGTATTGCAATTTTTTGCCAGTTTGTCGTTTTTGCATTAAATATGGGTTGTAATGGCTTGTGTGTCTGTGTTGAAAACAAAATATGTTTTGATGATGCAGAAGCACATGGTGCAGTGAGTAAAGAGAAATGTTGATGTGGTTTATCAAATAAGCCACAGTCTTCATTTTATCCAAGTTACCTGACCAGAGGAATTTTATGCGATTGGGCGTGTGGATTTTACCGATATTGGCATTGCTGGAATTGACATCTATTATTCTGGCAGCCGATTGGATTGGCGCAGGCTGGACGTTCTTACTGATTGCGGCGGATATTGTCTTGGGCAGTTTGATGCTGCGTCATTTGGGCATGTCGGCTCTGCTGATGGCGGGTTCGGTGATTAAGTCGCCGAGAAATGTGTCGATTTATCAAATGCTTTGGCCGATTCGTTTTGTGGCGGCGGCTTTATTGCTGGTTAGCCCCGGCTTTTTTTCTGATTTGGTGGCAATTGGTTTGATGTTGCCGTTTAAGGGCAAGCCCTTGCCTGATGTTACGGGCAATGGCTATTCACCGCAATATCAAAGTGATGACATTATTGATGCCGAATACACCGTTGAACCTGTGCCGAATACCACTGAAACCCTGCCGCCAAATAAAGAATAAAAGCCATGATCAGTTTTTCTGAATATCAGCAACAAGTCCGGCAAGGTTACACCCATATTCCGCTGGTGCAGGAATTACTGGCGGATTTGGATACGCCGCTGTCCATTTATTTGAAACTTGCCAACAAACCGTATAGTTATCTATTGGAATCCGTGGTTGGCGGTGAACGTTTCGGGCGTTATTCATTTATCGGTTTACCGTGTGATACTTATTTGAAAGTATTCGGTGAGCGCACCGATGTTTACCGCAATCATGTTTTGACGGAAAGCCACAACGGCAATCCTCTGCCGTTCATTGAGCGTTTTCAGGCAGCCTTTAATACACCGGAAATTCCCAATTTACCGCGGTTTACCGGCGGTTTGGTTGGCTATTTCGGCTACGAAACCATTTATCATTTTGAAGAAATTGCCCACCGTTTAAAGCAAGCCGACAAGCCCGACAGCATCGGTTCGCCCGATATGTTGTTGATGTTGTCCTTGGAATTGGCGGTGGTGGACAATCTTTCGGGTAAAATTTACTTGATTGTTTATGCGGATACCGCACTGAACGACGGCTATCAACTGGCGCGTGAACGGCTGGAAGAATTGCGTACTGCTTTGCGCCAAAGTGTGCGCCTGCCCTTATCGCTGGGCAGCCGTCAAACCGATGCCGAATGTGAAACCGGAGAAGCTGTTTTTAAAAACTATGTGCGTCGAATCCGCCAATATATTTTAGACGGTGATTGCATGCAGGTTGTTCCCAGCCAGCGCATCAAACTGCCGTTTTCCGACAATCCGCTCAGCCTTTACCGCGCTTTGCGGACACTGAATCCCTCGCCTTATTTGTTTTACTACCATTTTGATGATTTTTTTGTGGTGGGTTCATCGCCTGAAATTTTGGTGCGGCGCGAGCAAAACCGCGTAACCGTTCGCCCGATTGCCGGCACGCGTTTGCGCGGCAAAACACCTGAACAAGATGCCGCCTTGGCACAAGAATTATTGAGTGATGAAAAAGAAATTGCCGAACATGTCATGCTGATTGATTTGGGGCGCAACGATGTCGGGCGCGTCAGCAAAGTCGGTCAAGTAAAAGTAACCGACAAAATGGTGATTGAGCGTTATTCTCATGTGATGCACATTGTTTCCAATGTGGAAGGTGAACTCAAAGACAACATCAGCAATATGGATATTCTTGCCGCCGCTTTTCCGGCAGGAACGCTTTCAGGCGCGCCCAAAATCCGCGCCATGGAAATTATTGAGGAGCTGGAGCCGCTTCGGCGCGGGGTTTACGGCGGCGCAGCGGGCTATTTGGGTTTTAACGGCGATATGGATTTGTGCATCGCCATTCGTACCGCCGTGATTAAAAACAACACATTGTATGTACAAAGCGGCGCGGGTATTGTTGCCGATTCCAACGAAGAGTCCGAATGGCAGGAAACCCAAAATAAAGCCCGCGCCGTATTGCGTGCCGCACAAATGGTGCAAGCGGGCTTGGATAAATAGTTTTCAGCCGGACTGAAGCCGAAATAAAACGCGTTGTAAATGCCGCGCCGTTTATCATCAATTGCTTTTTTGACAAATGGCGGAAGCCAATTAAGAACCGTCCAGCAACAAATTTATGTCGTGTGCCAATTGCGCGGCGGTTTGACCATAAGGTTCATAAACCGCCGCTTTGCCGTTTTGGTCAATTAAATAAGTGCCCGCGCTGTGATCCACCAAATATTGATTCGGTATATCGGAGGGAACTTTACTCGACACAATGCGGTATTGCTGCTTCACCTGTGCCAAAGCCGCGCCGTCATCGGGTTTTACGGTTAAGCCGATAAAATCGGGATAGAATGCGGGGGCATATTGCGCCAAGAGCTGCGGTGTGTCGCGGTCGGGATCTACCGAAATAAACAATACTTGCACATCTTTGGCGCGTTCGCCCAGCTGTTTTAATGCGTCGGCATATATCAGCAGATTGGCGGGACAAACATCGGGGCAATGGGTGTAGCCAAATGACAAAGCCACCACTTTTCCTTGAAAATCATGCAGGCTGACGGGTTTATTGTCGGGTCCCAAAAGGGTGAAATCGCCGCCGATGTGGTCGGCACGAATATCGCTACCTGAAAAGCCGGTTTGTGTACTTGCTGATGCTTGTGTGGGCGCAGAAGCAGCGGTGCTATTCTGTTCTGCCGAGCCGCCGCAGGCGGTTAATGCAGCGGTGAGTAAAGCACAGGCACACCACAGTGCCGTTATTGGTTTCATGGATTTCCTTCCTAATATGTGTGTTGGTCAAACTTGTATTTTAAAGTGAAATACAGAGCCGTGTAATGAAGCTGATATAATGAGACGGTTGTGTATCTTTTGTTCGTCGTTTTCTTGGCAGCTTTTGGTGCTTTTTTCGCTGATTAAATTTGCTTTAAACCACTGGGGCACGTCTTATCAGCGAAAAAATCCCTCAAAGTCAGATCAAAACAACACACAAAAAAGATATTCAACTATTCCATAATACACCGATTATTTCTGATGTGATTTCTCAAAATGCAAGAACATTATCAACCTTCATTGATTGAACCTGCCGCACAACAACGCTGGCAGCAACACCGCCTTTTCAATGCACCAAACGGCGGCGATAAACCCAAATATTATTGTTTGTCGATGTTTCCTTATCCGTCGGGCAAATTACACATGGGACATGTGCGCAATTACACCATTGGCGACGTGTTGAGCCGTTATAAATTATTGAACGGTTTTAATGTGATGCAGCCGATGGGTTGGGACGCATTCGGGCTGCCCGCCGAAAACGCGGCAATGAAAAATAAGGTTGCACCGGCGGCGTGGACGTATGACAACATCGCCTACATGAAAAAGCAGCTGCAAAGTTTGGGCTTTGCCATTGATTGGGAACGGGAAATTGCCACCTGCACCCCTGAATATTACCGCTGGGAACAATGGCTGTTTACGCGTTTATTCAAAAAAGGCTTGATTTATAAAAAAAACGGTGCGGTGAATTGGGACCCGGTGGATCAAACCGTGTTGGCGAATGAACAAGTGGTGGACGGGCGCGGCTGGCGTTCGGGCGCGGTTGTGGAAAAGCGCGAAATCCCGATGTATTACTTTCGTATCACCGATTATGCCGAAGAATTGCTGCATGATTTAGACGAACTGGAACACTGGCCGGAACAAGTCAAAACCATGCAGCGCAATTGGATAGGCAAATCACGCGGCATGACTGTGCGCTTTGCGCTGACTGCCGACAGCAAACTCGGGCTGCCTGAAAGCGCGGCGGATTATGTGCAGGTTTATACCACCCGCCCCGATACTTTAATGGGTGCAACCTATCTGGCGGTTGCTGCCGAACACCCGCTGGCAGAAGCGGCGGCGAAAGACAATCCGGCATTGCAAGCCTTTATTGCCGAATGCAAAGCGGGCTCGGTTGCCGAAGCCGATATGGCAACCATGGAGAAAAAAGGCATGGCGAGTAATCGTTTTGCGGTGAACCCGCTCAACGGTGAAATTTTGCCTGTTTGGATTGCCAATTACGTATTGTGGGGTTACGGCGACGGTGCGGTTATGGCAGTGCCGGCACACGATGAGCGTGATTTTGAATTTGCGCAAAAATACCATTTACCGATTAAGCAAGTGATTGTGTCTGCCGATACCGCCAATGTGTTTGATACCGCCGCATGGCAAACATGGTATGCCGATAAAGAGAATACCCATTGTATCAACAGCGGTATTTTGGACGGCTTGGATTTTCAGGCAGCCTTTGACACTGTGGGCGATGTATTGCAAAGCAAAAATGCAGGCGCACCGAAAACCCAATACCGTTTGCGCGATTGGGGTATTTCGCGGCAACGTTATTGGGGCTGCCCCATTCCCGTGATTCATTGTGCGGATTGCGGTGATGTAACTGTTCCCGAAGACCAATTACCGGTGCGGCTGCCTGAAAATGTTATACCTGACGGCGCAGGTTCGCCTTTGGCAAAAATGCCCGAGTTTTACGAAACGGTTTGCCCTTGCTGCGGTAAATCGGCTCGGCGTGAAACCGATACCATGGATACTTTCGTAGAATCCAGCTGGTATTTCGCCCGCTATGCCTCGCCGCAGTGCAATACGGGCATGGTGGACAAAGCCGCGGCAGATTATTGGCTGAATGTTGATCAATACATCGGCGGCATTGAACACGCCATTTTGCACTTGCTTTATGCCCGTTTTTTCACCAAGCTGATGCGCGATGAAGGTTTATTGAATGTGAATGAACCGTTTGCACGGCTGCTGACTCAAGGCATGGTGGTGTGTGAAACCTATTACCGTGATGCCGCCAACGGCAGCAAAGAGTGGATTGCGCCGCAAGATGTGGAATTATTGCGTGATGAAAAAGGCCGCCCGCTTTCTGCTGTGCTGAAAAGCGATGGTTTGCCTGTGCAGATTGGCGGCATTGAAAAAATGTCCAAATCCAAAAACAACGGCGTTGATCCGCAGGCGATTATTGATGCCTACGGTGCGGATACTGCCCGTTTGTTCATGATGTTTGCTTCGCCGCCGGAACAATCATTGGAATGGTCTGATGCGGGTGTGGACGGTGCGCACCGCTTCTTGCGCCGCCTGTGGCGCACGGTGTATGAATACCGCCAAAGCGGCGATGCAGTGCAAGCCTTTTCAGGTAGCCAAGAATCATTGTCTGCCGAACTGAAAGCCTTGCGTTTGAAATTACACCAAACCATCGCCAAAGTATCCGATGATTACGGCCGCCGCCAGCAGTTCAATACCGCCATTGCAGCGGTAATGGAATTGTTAAACCAATACGACAAAACCCCGTGCCAAGATGAAACGGGCAGAGCCGTTGCTCAAGAAGTGTTGGAAGCCGCTTTGCGCTTATTGTGGCCGATTGCGCCGCACATCAGCGAAACCCTGTGGCAGGAAATTCATCCGCAAACGGCTTTGTGGGAAGCCGCTTGGCCTGTGGTCGATAACGCGGCTTTGGTGCAAGATGAAATCACGCTGATGGTGCAAGTGAACGGCAAATTGCGCGGCTCGATTACCGTTGCCGCTGATGCTGAATCGTCGGCCATTGAAGCGGCGGCATTGGCAGAAAAGGGCGCGCAAAGATTTATTGACGGAAAAATACCGAAAAAAATCATTGTGGTAAAAGGGCGGTTGGTGAATATTGTGGTGTAACCCAAACGCAAAATCGATTAACGGTTTCACAAAAAAAGACACGGGTTTCGTGTCTTTTTTATTTTGATTGCTGATGAGCGTTATGGGTTGGCAGCGTTTGCGGCAGGCGGCATGGTTTTCAGCACAATCAGTTTATGGGTTAAATAGCGCAGTAATAAACCATATGCCGGCAGGAAAAACAGGGCAGAAATGGTGATTTTAAAGGCGTAATCCAATAAAGCGATTTGCGGCCAATGCTGTGCCATAAACGGGTCTTGACTCATAAAAAATGCCACCGAGAAAAACACTAAAGTATCCAAAGCACTGCCCAACAGCGTGGAAGCCGCAGGAGCAACCCACCAGTTTTTTAATTGGCGCAAGCGGTTAAATACAGTAATGTCAAGCAGCTGCCCGAATACATAAGCAACAAAGCTGGCTAAAGCAATTCGGGCAACAAAACCATTGAATTGGGCTAATGCCCCCGCGCCCACCCAGCCGCCGTCTTGAAACAACACCGATACCAAATACGACACAATCAGCGCGGGCAGCATCGCCCAAAAAATAATCCGCCGCGCCGGTTCACGCCCAAAAATGCGCACAGTTAAATCGGTGGTTAAAAACACAAACGGAAAAGTAAATGCACCCCATGTGTTGTGTAAACCAAAAACGGTAAACGGAAATTGCACCAAATAATTACTGGCGGCAATCACCACGATGTGCCAGAAAACAAGCCATTTAATGGCTTTGTGCTGTTGTTCAATGGTTAATTCGTACATAAAGTATTGTCTCTTGGATTCAATAAAAACCTGAAAATATCAATGGTTTTTTTGGTTTCTTAAATGTTGTTTTGTGAGTGGCGTAAAAAATCATTGCAGTAAGATACAGGGCTTAGCCATTTGCTTTTCAATATTTTGATGCTGAATAAGCGTGCTGTATCGAATACAAAACTTGCCATGATGCTGGTTTTATTTTTCAGGCTGCCTGAAAAATAACGCTTGCTTTTTGGTATTAAACAAACTTAATCACGTTCGCGCAGAGAAAAACGGCGCAATCGTTCGGCAGCCATATCGGCATAAGGCGTTTCAGGCAGCCCATAGTTGGCATAGGGGTGAATGGCAATACCGCCGCGCGGCGTGAATTCACCATACACCTCGATGTATTTTGGCTGCATCAGTGCGATTAAATCTTTCATGATGATATTGACACAATCTTCATGAAAATCACCGTGATTGCGAAAGCTGAAGAGATACAGTTTTAAAGATTTGCTTTCTACCATTTTGTTTTGCGGCAGATAGGCAATATAAATCGAAGCAAAATCCGGCTGTCCGGTAATCGGGCAGATGCTGGTGAATTCAGGGCAGATAAATTTAACGAAATAATCGTTGTCAGGGTGTTTATTGGTGAATGTTTCCAGTATGTGCGGCGCGTATTGAAAAGCATAATTTGTTTGCGCACCGCCCAAGAGGGTAACACCGTCCAATTCTTCGGCGTGTCTCATTGAGGGTTTCCTAGTTTTTTATTGTGGGCGGGTTTACGAACCACAGTGAGGCGGCATTGTAGCGAACAACAGGCTGCCTGAAAAGTTTCAGACAGCCTTAAAACAGATAAATGCTCTGTTATTGCCAATAATCTTTCAGCCACGGCGCAGGCAGTACCTTGCGATACCACTTGCCGCCGCCGCCTGCAATAGCATCGGGCGGATTCACTTCGCCGTGAAACACAATTATTTTACCGTGTGTCGGTTTTTGCGGTGCTTGCCACCATGAAAACGGCGGTTTTTTCAGCACTTGGTATTTGTAGCTCAAACACCAATCTGCTTGCCAATAGCTTAATTGGTGAAACTCGCGCACATACCACGACAAAAATGCTTGCTCATGCCGAAACCGCGTGCGAATTTCATCGAAATGATTGCGGAAATAGTCCAATAATTGCGGAAATGCGCCGATTTGAAAGCGATACACCGAACTGTTGCCCACCATGCGCCACGGTTTTTTCCAATCGCGAATAATCCACACTTCATCATCGCGGTTGGCAGGCTGAGTAAAGAAACCGTCGATATTGTCGATAATCACAATATCAATGTCCAAAAATAAAGCCGTGCCGTGTAAGCCGTATAAATCGCGGCTGAATGTAGTGAGTTTTTTCCAGCCGCGTTCGGGCAAGCCGTTGGGCAGAGTCAGTTCGGGAATCGGGTAACACTGCACCGCTGGGTCTATGCCCTCGCTATTGTCGGTGAGGCATATCATGGTAAACGGTAAAGACAGATTGCGCTGCACCATGCGATAAAGGCGATTGACATACTCCGCCCCGTATTTATCGCCCCATTTCATGCACAAGATGTAATTGTGTTGCGTCATGCTCAGGCTACCTGAAAAGCGTGTGGAAATGATGGGTAGTATAGCACGACGGGCAGTGGTTGCTTGGGCGGGAAGTGATTACAACAGGGCAATCGCATGAAAAATTTTCTCTCACCATTTTAATCAATTAAGCCATAGTGTATTATTTTCCATAAATTATTCTCATCAGAAAGAAACTCATCATAGAAAAAACAGATAATTTGTTGGATTTATTGGTAAAAATTAAAGATCCACGCGGAAAACACAAAATTGCTTACTCGTTGCCTGCCATTTTAACCATTGCCATATGTGCCTCGTTGGCAGGGGCGGATACTTTTGTTGAGATGGAGCAATGGGCAAAAGAAAAAATTGAATGGTTTCAGAAGTTAATTCCTTCTTTACCCTGCATTCCCTCACAC
>NZ_KN050774.1:0-7114 GCF_000745895.1 Stenoxybacter acetivorans DSM 19021
ATATTTCAAAGACTATGAAAAATAATAGTCATGGTTATTTAAAAATTAGTTTTCTTTTTAAAAATAAATTGAAATATATCAATCCATTAATATTTAATTTTATTGACACAGCTAAAATTCAAAATTATTTAAAATTTGGCATGGCAGATTTATATCATCTTCTTATAGAAGCCATGTTCTGCTATTATTAAAAAATTGAGCTATTTCAATTCATAGCCTATAATCTATATCGTGTATTCTATTTCGCCAAGCCATCTATTTATCGTGCGGTAAACCTCAGACTTTAAAACCCACCCCAATAAAAAACCCGGTACTTATTTTTCGCAATTACGCTAATAGTGAAGAACAGTGAAGAACAGTGAAGAACAGTGAAGAACAGTATAACTGTAACGTTATTGAACTATAATATCATTGATAGTTTATTGCAATAGCAAACAGTATTTTTTCTTGCACTGTTGTATTTTTGTAACAATCATGCAAAATAGCCCTGTTTTAATAAAGCCCATGCACTCAAAGAGAGCGCATGGGCTTTATTAAAACGGTTTGGCTGTGATTACTACAGCTGTACTATTATTTTTTTCAAAAAAGCAAACATGACTTAGTTCAGCAGATTTCAGGCAATTAGCCGTAGTTTTTCCAGCTAATCATTTTGAAAATTTTAATAGTTTAGCTATAGCTTATTCCAAGCCCCTTTATTATTTGCTTTTTCAGGATACTTCAACCATTTCCTGCCAACCTTGCTGCTTCAGCCAGCCGCTGCGGTGTTCCCACGTCCAGCCACACCCCTGTGTGTTTTTGCCCCGATACGCCATCATTGTTCATGGCATCACGCAAAAGCGGCGCAAGCTTGGCTGATTTACCGATCTCCAGTGAAGAAAATAACATCGGGTGATATACCCCCACGCCGCTGAATGTATATTTTTCCGCGCCCTCTTTTGCGGCTTTCAGGCAGCCGTTATCCAATAAAACAAAATCACCTGCTATATGGTGCGGCGGATTATCCACCAGCCACAAATGCGCAAGGTGATGCGCATTCAATGTATCGGCAAGTACAAAGGCTGCCTGAAAATCAATATCGGTAAACACATCACCGTTCACTGCCAAAAACGGTTCACTACCCAAAAGCGGCAAAGCGGCGGCAATACCACCGGCGGTTTCCAAACCGGTTTCGCCCTCTGCCGAATAGGCAATATTCACGCCGTATGCCGCGCCGCTGCCCAATGCCTCTTCAATTTGTTTACCCAACCACGCGTGATTAATCACGATGTCAGTAAACCCTGCTTGGCGCAATCGGCGCAGATGATGCCCGATTAAAGTATCAAATCCGGCGGTCAGTAAAGGTTTCGGGCAAGTGTCGGTCAGCGGGCGCATGCGTTCGCCTCTGCCTGCTGCCAAAATCATTGCTTTCATGCTTTTGCCTTTCTCCAACGATACACACTGCTCCACACAAATAAACCCACACCCGCCCACACCCATAAATAACCGATAAACCGCGGCACATTGAAAGCCTCATGAAACACAAATAAACCGGCAAGAAATTGCAGCGTGGGCGAAACATATTGAATCATGCCGATGCTCACCAAGCTGATGCGTTTTGTTCCGGCAGCAAACAGCAGTAGCGGCAAGGTGGTAACCACGCCCGAACCGATAACCAGCATCAAAGGGATTGCGGGCAATTCACTGAATACCAATTCATTGCGTATCCATACCCAAGCCAAAAACAACAACGCAAACGGCAGCATCATCAGTGTTTCCAGCGTTAAACCTGCCAGCGCCGGCAATGGTGCTTGTTTACGCAACAGTCCGTACAAACCAAAGCTGATGCTTAACAATAACGCCACATAAGGCACATGCCCTGAAAGCAATGCCAGCCACAATACACCCGCCGATACCAAAATCACCGAAACCAGCTGTACACGGCTCAGCACTTCTTTTAAAAAGACACACCCGAGAACAATACTCACCAAAGGCGACATAAAATAACCCAAACTCGCATCTAACACATGATTGTGTGTAACCGCCCACAAATATGTCAGCCAGTTAATGGATAATGTCAGTGCCGACAGCAAAAATATCCGCCAAAGTTTTGGCTGCTTCAAAGCCTGCCAAACCACATCGCCCTGCCGCCACATCAGCAGCAATGCCACTGCCACTACCGACGACCAGACAATGCGTTGTGCCAGCAATTGCTCCGCATCAATTGGCTGCCCCAGTAAAGGATACCAATAAATCGGAAACAAACCCCAAAACAAATAACAACAAAACGCATACAGAAAACCTTGCTGGGTTTGCGTGAGTCGTTCAGATAAAGGCGAAGACGGCATGATGAATTTCTTTTGCTGATGAAGTGTATATAAAGTTTTTTATTTTACTGATGCCGAATCATTTATTCAGTATGACGGCTGCCTGAAAAGCACGGCAATAACCATTTGAACCAACTCTCTAAATACAAAATCAGTGATAAAAATGGTATATCTTACTTCTTTCTGATTTTAAATAAACAGTGTGTCAAAAAGAAGCCGATTGTACTTTACCAGCGATGGCTTGCATTGATTTTTTCAGGCTGCCTGATGATTGCCCTGCAAATTTTATGCGCCTTAAACTGTTTTTATTTCAGGCTGCCTGAAAGAAGCCGAATAAAAACCCGCGCAGCATTGCTTTGCGGGTTTGATTGATGAAAATATTATCAACAACTTGAACTCAAGCATCAGACAATCAGCTGTTGTACATTGTTCAGCAATTCATCTAAATGATTTTGTGTACCGAGCGTTTGGCTGTATGCGCTGCCAACCATATCATTCAGCGATGTACCGACAAAATCCGCATTGGCTTGAATGTTACCATTGGCGGCAAGCACACTTTCAATGTCATTGCTGTTATCCTCCAACAAGCCGTGCAGCGATGCCAAGTCAGCTGCAAATTTCACTGCCGATTTTGCTATGGCGTTGGTGCTGTTTTCTGAAGAAGGGTTAATTGCTTCTTGCTGATTATCCGCACCAAGCAAACCATCTTCATTGAAGCCAACAGAGAAACCAGCAGGTTTCACGTAGCTTTGGTCGTAAATCACCGTATGCGTGAAATCAACTGTTTTATGGGTAACATCGTTTTGGTTGGTGATGGGATTCCATTTGTATTGGTCCCACTTCGCAATCAGCTGAATGTCCACAGGACCTTCCGACAAGCCTTCAAAGGTAATGGACGAATTGAATTTTCCGTTGTTAATTACTGTGCTGGTGGTGTGTTGATTGCCGTCTTTGTCGGTAATCACAAACATTAAATTTGTGCCGCCGGGTATGCCGAAAGCATCGCCTTTGACATAAACTTGGCGGTATTCTGTGCCGTCAACAATGTCATCTGCCAATTGCGTGGTACTGGTATCCAGCTTCAGTGATGGTTCAATGTTGGCATCTAAATCCAGCTGCACAGTGTGCAGGGCTTCGCCTGTCAGCGAGCTTTCGGTGCCGGCAATATTGGTGCCGACGGCAATCAATAACACTGAACCGTCGGGGATAATGCTGGTGTCAATATCCGCTACCATTGACCATGTACCTGTGCCGTTGCTGTCCAGCTTGCCATCAACCACGGTACTGCCGATTTTGATGCGCTGAACCGTTCCCGTGCCGTCAGTAAATTCAGCGTATAAATCAATGGTATCGCATGCGTGCATGTAGCGATAGATACCGCTGATTGGCAGCTTGCCTGCCTGCAAATCCGATGGGGTAATGACATTATCATTGCCGCCTACATCAATTTGAATCGCAACATCAATCGGATGCCCAACGTAGTTCACCGATGCGGTGTCGTTTACAGTTATGCCGCTGGCACTGTCGTTTACAGTAGCTTTAATGGTGGTGCAACCATTATCCATGCTGGTTAAATCGCTGGTAATACTCCATTTTCCGCCTGAAACAGTGCCGGCGGCAGTAACGGTTTTAGTGGCCCCGTTGGCGTCAGGGCTTGAAGTAAAGGTTACGTTTACTGTTTGCCCGTCTGCAATATTTGTTACCGTACCCGACACAACCACTTTCGCTTTTTCTTTGCCGTCAATCATGTCATCACCCATAATCGGCGTGGTGATTTTCACCTGCGGCACAGGGGCGTTGCTTTGCGCTTGTGCGGCGGCAGCGTTACCCGCTGCATCTGTGGCTGTGATGTTGGCTGTGGTGCCGGCGGCAATCGGGTTATTGGCAAACGACCAATTGCCGTTTGAATCAGCCGTAGTGGTTACTGTGTTGCCGTCTGATTGGGTAACAACCACAGTGGCATTTTTATCGGTTGTGCCGCTCAAACTCGTGCCGTTTGTATCTATGGTTAAACTATTGTTTTTATCAATCGTGATGATTTGACTGGTTACGGGTCCGGCATTTCCCGCCGCATCAACAATACGGGCAAGGTAAGTGTAATCACCATCGGGCAATAAGCGAATGTCAGAGTAAACTCTCCCCTCACCAAAAACTTGCTGTCCTTGCAGTAAATTAATCCAACTTGCACCGTTATCTAAGCTGATTTGTAAGGTTTCATCGGCAGTCATGCCTTGGGGAGCATAAACATATAATTCAGGGGTGAGGTTGGTAATATAATCACCTTGAATACCTGAATCACTTGCCGGGGTTAAGGCAATTCCGGTTATCTCTGCCGGCGAAATCCTGTCCACTTGGGTTGTTGCATCAGTTGAAGTATTACCGGCTTCATCGGCGGCTTTGGCGGTAATTGTGTCGCCGTTTGCCAAACCGCCCGGGCTGGGCATTGTCCATTGTCCGCCTTCGCTGACAACAGTGGTTGCACTGCTGCCGTCGGGAAAGGTAACTATGATTGTACTGCCCGCTTCGCCTGTTCCGGTAATGTCGTTGATGCCGTTATTGGGATTAATGGTGGGTGCGGCGGGCGGTGTGCGGTCTATCGTAACCGTTACCGCTTGGGTATCCACAACATTACCTGATGAATCCAATACGTTTACAGTAACCGGGTAATCACCGTCGGCAGACACATCGGTTTCAGGAATGACAAATGAATATGATGTACCGGACGAAGAAGTTGGCGTGTAGGTGTTGCTGCCGATGGTAATGATTACTTCCTCACTGCCTTGTAATGCTTTGCTTAAACCAATATCCAAATTAAATCCTCTGGCATTGGTAATCCAATCACCCACCACACCGCTGTCTGTTGCCGCTTCCAATGCTACCGTTTGAATCAGCGGCGGAGCATGTTCAATGATGGTGTAGCCCGCAGAAACGGTGCTGTTGCCCACGTTATTCACCACTTTGGCGGTATAAGTGTAGCTGATTCCATCAACCAAGCCGCTGTCATCGAATATCCACGATGTCCCGTTTACCGTTGCCGTACCTGCCAGCATAGAAATAGTATTGCCGCTGCTGTTTGTGTAACTGCGGTAAATATACAAGGTTTCATCAGCTGCCAATGATGCACTCAGGCTGCCTGAAAGGCTCGGCGTGGTATCATCGGTGATGCCGCCGCTGCTGACGTTGCCCGTTGCTGCACCGACATTATCTGTAATCGCATCAATTGTCGGTGTGGCAATCGGAATGGTTGTAACGTTAATTTCCAGCGTTTTACTGTCGGTTGCACCGATGCTGCCGTCATCTTTCACAATACGAGCCACTAAGCTATAAGTGGTATCGCTGCTGACTGCAGGCAATTGATAAGTCCACATACTGGCATCACTGCTAAGCGCAAGATCCACCCATGTACTGCCGCCGTCTAAGCTCAATTGTACTTTTTGACCGCTGCCCAACGTGCCGTCAATGTGTCCGCCAATCAATGGATCAAGATCATTGGTGATCCAATCGCCCGCCGTGCCGGAATCATTAGCCAGTGAATCAATCGCAACCGAAGGCTCTTTATCTGCTGTTTTGCTGTCTGATGAGGAATGACCCGCTTTATTGCTCACTTCGGCAGTGATTGTTAATTCACCATTTGCCAAGCTGCTTACATCAACACCGCTCACGCCCCATACACCGGCATTCACGATTGCGCTGACAGCCACACTGCTGCCTGAAGAATCGGCAATGATAATATTAACTGTTTGCCCGGTTTCTGCATCGGTTGTACCGGTAATACTCAAGGCAGCTTGCTCGCTGCCGCAAATTAAACCATCGCCGGCAACGGGCGCGTCTATCGCAATATTCGGCGCGGTGCTGTCTTTATCAGCTGCCTGTGCGGCATCAGCCGTATTGTTTGCTTGGTCGGTAACAGAAACTTCGATGTTTACACTGCCGTCAGTCAAGCTGCTCGCATCAATGCCGCTCACCGTCCAGCTGCTGCCTGAAACGGTGGTTTGGGCTGTAACTGTGTTGCCTGCGCTGTCGGTAATGGTTACTGTGATTGTTTGCCCGTCTTCTACGCCGCTGACCGTTCCGCTGACAGCAAGTCCTTGAGATTCTTGTGCTGTCATCACATTATCACCGGCAATCGGTTCGGTAATGGTGATGCTCGCTTCCGTGTCTTTTGTTGCTTTTTCCACCGAAGTATTAGCAAGATTACCTGCCTGATCTTCAACTTTGGCAGTAATGCTCAACTCACCGTCTGTCAATGTACTGACATTAACACTGCTCACTGCCCATGTGTTGCCCGATACCGCAACTGTAGCGGTTACTGTTGTGCCTGCGCTGTCAGTAATGGTTACCGTGATTGTTTGCCCGTCTTCTGCACCGCTGACCGTTCCGCTGATGCTGATATTGTCCGATTCCGCTTTGTTGATGACATCAGTGGGAACCGTTGTAATTGCAATATTCGGTGCAGTACTGTCGGTGAACGATTCGTTAGTCGGGATCGAGGTGTTGCCCGCCGGATCGGTGTTGGTCACGCTGACGGTGCCGCTCGGCTGGTTCGGCGGCGAATCGATGCTGTAGTCGCCGTTGCCGTCGGTGGTCGTGGTGCCGCTGCTGCCGTCGGGGAAAGTAACGGTGATGCTGCTGTTCGGTTCACCTGTGCCGCTAACGGTGATGCCGCCGTCGCCGTTGCCGCTGTCGGTTACGCTGACGGTCGGTGCATTCGGGGCAGTGGTGTCGGTGAACGGTTTATCGGTCGGGTTCGAGGTGTTGCCCGCCGGATCGGTGTTGGTCACGCTGACGTTGCCGCTCGGCTGGTTCGGCGG
>NZ_KN050774.1:8204-17836 GCF_000745895.1 Stenoxybacter acetivorans DSM 19021
CGGTCGGGTTCGAGGTGTTACCCGCCGGGTCGGTGTTGGTCACGCTGACGGTGCCGCTCGGTTGGTTCGGCGGCGAGTCGATGCTGTAATCACCGTTGCCGTCGGTGGTCGTGGTGGCACTGCTGCCGTCGGGAAAGGTAACGGTAATGCTGCTGTTCGGTTCACCTGTGCCGCTAACGGTGATGCCGCCGTCGCCGTTGCCGCTGTCGGTTATGGTTACGGTCGGCGGGTTCGGGGCGGTGGTGTCGGGTTTCGGTTCTGGGGGAGGCGGTTCGGGTGGTTTAGGTGGTTTGGGTTGGTTACCACTATTTTCCGATGTTGATGTTGTGCCGCCATCACTGTCTGATGCGACAAGACCGATAACGGCAGCTGCTCCCGCCGCCAAAACCAGTAATGCACCGGCATCGGGTGCGTGACTGTACAGCAACGGATCAATGCTGCTGATGTTATCCAATTCCCAGAAAACCAAGCAGTCCTGAGCGGCATCAATACGCACCCAAGTCAGCTGATGATGGGAGTCCTCCAACACCAAGCTGTTTTCACCGTCTTCTGAATAAGAAACATCGTTATTTTCATTCTTATCGTTCTTTTTATCCAAACATGCCTGATCAAAGAAATTATCAATGGTAATGACTTCACCATTTTTTAACACAACAATCAAGTTATCGCCGCTTTGTTTTATTTCGGCAACTTCATCAGGACTGATGCCTAATTTCACCACAGAATCATCTTTAGTTACAACAGCGGTATTTCCAGAAGTTTTACTCACATTACTTACTATTTCGTGTGTTTTTTTGGAAATAATTTCAATATTAATCATACATTAATCCCCTAGATATTGGGCTTGCAAATTGACTGATTGAATTGCTTGGAGAAACAGAAATATAACTTCCAGCCCTTAGGCTGACATAATTCAACATTTAGGAGCGGTTTTCACCCCTCCCAAACCACACACCACCCGAAACCTCGCTCTTCAGAGCGAGGTTTAACGTGTTTCCACCTTGAATAGCGAGGCTTTAAAAGACCAGTAAAGAAGAATGATTAAAAATTTAAAATATGGCGATGATTCCCATAAAGTTTTATAAAGTTTGGCTGCGGTTGATCATCCAATTGCGGATATTACTTGCGTCATTCACTCGCGTTGTGGTGGTGGGTGAATTGAGGAGAACAATAACCAGCGGTTGGTTTTGTACTGTCGCTTGCACCACCATAGATCTGCCTGATTCGCGGATATAGCCGGTTTTTTGCAGCACGATGTTCCACGCCCCTTCTCTGACTAAGGCATTGGAATTTTGATATTTTTGTAATCTGCCCGTACTGGTATAAATTTCACCGTGATTATCGGTGCTGAATTGGCGAATGATTGGATAGCGTGACGCAGCGCGCACCAGCAGCGACAAATCATACGCCGTGGAAACATTGCGCGGATCTAAACCGGTTGGTTCATAAAATTGAGATTGACTCATACCCAAACGGCGGGCTTTCTGGTTCATTGCAGACACAAATGCCGGCATACCGCCGGGATAAGTTCTGCCTAAAGCGTGAATAGCGCGGTTTTCACTGCTCATCAATGCCAAATGCAGCAACTCTCGCCGCGACAGCTCCGTGCCAATGGATAAACGGCTGCTCGTGCCTTTGAGGCGATCAATTTCGGCATCGGTGATGACAATCGATTCAGACATATCCAAACCGGCATCTAAAACCACCATAGCGGAAAGTAATTTGGAAATAGACGCAATCGGGCGCACTTGAGTGATGTTTTTTTGATACAGAATTTCACCGGTATTGCTGTTCATAATTAAGGCGGCTGTGGACATCAACAGCGGATCGGTAGTATCCATGCCTTGAAAATCTTGGGCTGAACGATTGTATTGCGCCAAAAAATCGCCAATGGCATCTTGTTCCGAAACCTGTATCTTTTGCTCCAGAAACTGCCCCAGCGCGTCCGAAGAATCCGCCATTGCCGACACAGAAAAAAACATCAATGAAATAGTCAGCGCACAGCGCAGCATGGTTTTCGGTTTTTTCATCAAGAACCGCATCTTCATATCCCTCAATCAACTCAGTGGTTTGTGGTTTATTGTTATCATACAAATATTTATTTTCGCATTTTGTACAAATATATTTAAATTGTAAAGAGAAAATACGGCAATCAACATTAAAATAACTTTAAATTACTTATTTTTCGCATCAACACAGTATAAAAACGGAACACATACGGCTTATATTGCTTATCTGTGAAACACCATGAAGCAAAAATCATTTAAAATTTCAAGTTCGCAACCTGATTTTATTGATGAGCAAGTACAACAGCAAACTGCTTGTATCTTTGTTGTTTTGTTCTACCACCCAAAATTCACCTTAATATTTAATGGAAAAAAACATGCCTGCCGTTTACGACAACAACAATATTTTTGCAAAAATTATTCGCGGTGATATTCCATGTCATAAAGTTTATGAAGACAGCAACACATTGGCGTTTATGGACGTGATGCCGCAAGCGCGCGGACACGTGCTGGTTGTACCCAAATGTGAAGCGGTTGAACTGAGCGACATGAGCGCGGCTGATTTACAAACGGTATTCAATACCGCGCAGAAAGTGATGCAAGCGCAGCGGCAAGTATTAAAGCGTGATGGCATTATTCAAATGCAATTAAACGGCAGCCAAGCAGGACAAAGCGTTTTTCATTATCATATTCACCTTATCCCTGCCCACATTCATGAATTGGGGCTGCACGAAGGCGAAGCCGCAAGTACTCAAGATTTGGCAGAACTGGCAGCGCAGCTGCGCAATGCCATCGCCGCATAAGGAAAACCATGACATCATCTATGATTATTTTGTTGCTGCTGGCTGTTTGTTTAGCCAACTGGCCATTTATCTCATCGCGCTGGTTTGGTGCTTTTCCACTGAAAAACAAACATTTTGTACACCAATTCACCGAATGGCTGGTTGCTTATTTATTGGTGGGCATCTTGGCTTATGTGCTGGAATCACGCGCCGGAGCAGCACAGCAGCAAGGAACAACTTTTTATGTGGTTACCATTATCATGTTCGCTGTTTTTGCCTTTCCCGCGTTCAGCTGGCGATATTTCTGGCACAACAAACACAAAGAATAATACGGCAGCAGCGATTGGGATAAATAACGATTTTACGTTACAGGCTGCCTGAAAAAATACCAATACATCAATTGGTTAACAATTAAATTCTTCCACCCCAAAAGCTGCTGAAAATGAATTGTCCCGCCGCGCTTGTCATGAAATCTGCCTTATCCAATATTTCAGCGAGAACACATCGCTTGCAGCACACTGCAAAATAACCGCCCGCACACCATTCACACAGAAACCACACACCATGCCGCAACTGGATTCAGCCTTTATCTGCCGCGTTTTGCAGCAACCGCTCAACCCAACCAACACAATCATCAACCGCGTAATCATCGACAGCCGCCAAGCGCAAGTCGGTGATTTATTTGTGGCGTTAAAAGGCGAACGTTTTGATGCCCATGATTTTGTGGACGAGGTCTTAGCCAAAGGTGCGGTATGTCTCACTGACCGTGCCGATTGCGTAGGCAAAGCAGGCTGCCTGAATGTGGCCAACACAGAGCAAGCACTCGGACAATTGGCAAACGCATGGCGGTGTGCGGTAAACCCCGAACTAATAGTATTCGGCATCACCGGATCTTCCGGCAAAACCACCGTCAAAGAAATGCTCGCCGCTGTTTTGCGGCAGCATGCAGGCAACGATGCCGTCTTGGCAACCGCAGGCAACTTCAACAACCACATCGGCTTGCCGCTCACCTTATTACAATTACAAGCACAGCATCGCTATGCCGTCATTGAAATGGGTATGAATCATTTTGGCGAGCTCGCTTATTTATCTTCGCTGGCAAAACCTGATTTTGCCTTGGTGAATAATGCACTGCGGGCGCATATTGGCTGCGGTTTTGACAACGTGGCAGACATCGCAAAAGCCAAAAGTGAAATTTATTCAGAGCTGCCTGAAAACGGTATCGGCTTTATTCCCTGCGGTGATGAACACGCTGAATACTTTCAGGCAGTCTTAACCAAACACCGTTATTACCGTTTCGGCATTGATTGCGGTGAAATACGTGCCGAAAATATCCGCTTGGCAGCAGATTCTGTGTCATTTGATTTGTTAAGCCAATCTGCAAAAACCACCGTACACATTCCCTGCCCCGGCAAACACACCATTCACAACGCCCTTGCCGCCGCCGCATTGGCACTGGCGGCAAATGTTCCGCACCAAACCATTGCCGATGCTTTGGCTCATTTTGCCAATATCAAAGGACGCTTGCAGTTTAAACGCAGTGTCAAAGGCGCGTTATTGATTGACGACACCTACAACGCCAATCCCGATTCCATGAAAGCCGCCATTGATGTATTGGCAAAACAAACCGCGCCGCGTGTATTGATTATGGGGGCAATGGCAGAATTGGGCGAAAATGCACCCGCCATGCACGCCGAAGTGGGCGTTTATGCCAAACAATGCGGCATCGAACACGCCCTGTTTTTCGGTGAACACGCCGACACCGCCGCCCAAAGCTACGGCTCGCCGCACACATTTTTTACCGATAAAGCCGATTTAATTGCCGCTGCAAAAGCACTGAATTCAGAAAATAAATCTTTTTTAATCAAAGGTTCACGCTCAATGAAAATGGAAGAAGTGGTTGCGGCATTGGTTTAATCGGTTTTATTTTCAGTGCAATAAATTAAACCCACCGCTTATCCTTTACAGGCTGCCTGAAAATAAAAAATGCCGAACGGCAATTCAAAATGTTTATCACGGCGGATTTAATATTTCAGTAACACAGCAAAGCGGCGCGGGCATGGATGCGCCGAATATTCCCCATTACTGCCCGCCGCCGAATTTATTTTCAACCCATACCCTGACCGCATACCTGAATTATTTTGTATGAATAACTTATTTGTTTCTTTTTCCTCACGCCTTTTTTTCGGCACATTAATTGCCGCTTGTCTGCCTATGGCGGTATTGGATCCGATTTTGGGGTTTTATCAAGGAAAAGAAGCGTTTACAGTCAGTATTTTATTGTCGGGCACAGCGCATTTTTTCAATGCCAAATCGCTGTATGTATTAAGCAATTACCCAGGCAGAACCTACTCTATTGTTACCCTGCCGCATACTTTTTTCTGGTATTTCGGCAGCTGGATGACCGCAAAATTTTTCAATTTACCCTATTCCGTGTGGTTTTTGTTTTTGGGCGGCTGCACCTCTTTGGCACTGTGTTTAGCCGGTATTGTTTATCGCAATCCCAACAAACAAATTTACGCTTATCTGCCATTTGGATACGCCAAACATGCAGAACACTTACCAAACGCCGTTTGGATAAGACTGACCGAACCGAAACTCATACAAAACAACATTACCGCCATTGTGGCTGATTTGCACGACCCCAATTTAGACGCGCAATGGCAGCATTTTTTGGCACAGCAAACACTGAACGGCATGCCTGTTTATCATATTCGCCGCGTAGAAGAAGTATTGACAGGGCGCGTAAAAATTCGCCATTTATATGAAAACGAACTGGGTTCTTTGCTGCCCTCGCCCACTTATGCACTGATTAAGCGTATTTTAGATATGGTATTGGTGGTGTTTTCACTGCCGATTGCCCTGCCGATTATGCTGATTGCCGCACTGGCAATCAAATATGAAGGCGGCGGCAAAGTACTGTTTATACAAAACCGCGTGGGACAAGGCGGCAAAGAATTCCGTTTGTATAAATTGCGCAGCATGGCAGTAGATTCCGAGCAAAACGGCGCAAAACTTGCCGCACCAAACGACACCCGCATCACCCGCGTTGGGCAATTTATCCGCAAAACACGCATTGATGAATTGCCGCAATTTTTTAATGTATTTAAAGGCAACATGAGTCTGATTGGCCCACGCCCCGAACAACAGGCCTTGGTAACCGAATTTGAACAGAGATTGCCGTTTTACAGCTATCGGCATATTGTTAAACCCGGCATTTCCGGCTGGGCGCAGGTAACACAAGGCTACGCCGGCGATGAAAATGAAACCCAAATCAAAATTGAACACGATTTTTACTACATCAAACACTTTTCATTCTCATTGGATTTATTAATATTTTTCAAAACATTGAAAACCATTTTCACGGGCTTCGGCGCACGCTGATTTTCAGGCAGCCGCTTCAAAACCAAAAAATTAACAAAATACCGACAAAATATTAGCAAACAAAACAAAAGACTGTGCTATATTTTCACTAACCGTTACTATAAAATATGTAATTTCATGTAAAAGTATTCATCATGTTATTTAATTCATTTAAGAAAAACTTCATCGCAGCCTCAATTTGTTCCGCTTTCTTGCTGTCTGCCTGCGGCAGCGGCGGCAGCGGATCGGGTATCCCGGGCACACCTGATGTCAATCCGCCGGAGACAACACCGACGCCGCCAATCACCCCGCCGGTAATTACACCCGTACCGACACCAACACCGAATCCGGAGCCGGAACCAACACCCGAACCACCGCCAATACCTGAACCGCCGCCAGCACCAGAGCCAACGCCTGATGACACCAAAGTACCAATTAGCACCGTTACTTCGATTAAAAAACCGCTTTACACACCGCCAGCCGACGGTAAAACCTATTTACAACGTTCAGAAGCAGATAAATCCACGGCAAAAGGCAAAGGAGCAACCATTATTGTTGCGGATTCAGGCATCAATAAAAATCACCGATTATTAAAAAATATCAATATTGCCAATGAAAAAAAAGATGAAACCTATACATGGCGACCCATGTCTGACGACGATGGTGATTCAAACGGACATGGCACACACATGACCATTGTGATGACGAATAACGCACCTGAAGCACGTTTTGAATCCACCCCTTTCGGAAGTAATAACTGGGTAATTACTAATAGATTTAATGATTATCTGAATGATGACAAAAACTATAACGGAAATTATGCAACCGTTATTAATAATTCATGGGGAAGCTCAGAGTATAGTCAAATCAATGCAAGCGACCTAAATTCTTTAACACGGGCAGAAATCAAAGAAGTATTGGACAGTATATTTAGCGCAAAGGAAAGACAGGCTGTTAAAAACATAATTGACAACGGTTCTCTCTATGTTGCAGCGGCTGGCAATGACGGCGAAAAAGGCGCAAATCGCCCTGTTCTTTCCTCTTTATTGCCAATAGCAGACACAAGTTTAGAAAAAGGTTTTCTCACCGTAACCGCTGTTGAGAAAAATTTGATTGCTTATTTTGCCAATCCTTGCGGTGGCATTGCCAAAAGCTTTTGTCTGGCTGCACCCGGAGTTTTCACGATTGATAAAGTAACCGTAAGAGGCACTTCTCATGCCACAGCCTATGTTTCGGGTGTCGCCGCAGCGGTGAAATCACGTTACGACTGGATGAAAAACAAAGAGCTGAAAGATGTTTTGCTGACCACAGCCACCGATCTCGGTGCAAAAGGTGTTGATGATATTTATGGGCAAGGCTTAGTCAATCCTGAAAAAGCCCGAAAAGGCTATGGCCGTTTCGATACCGCCACTGAATTAAACGTAAACGGCAGCAAAGATGTTTACTATTTTGATAATGATATTTCAGGCAGCGGCAGTGTCATTAAAAAAGGTGCTGATGCCTTGGTATTAAACGGCAATAACACCTTCAGCGGCACCAATCAAATTCATGCAGGCACTTTGGTTTTGAATGGCAAAAACCAAGCCGCCAGCAATATTTTGGCAGATGGTGAATTAAGCGTGGGTGATAATGCTGCCGGTATTTCTTCAGGCAGCATCAACAACAAAGGCTTACTCAGTGCCGAAACCAAACAAAACTTCACCATTAACGGCACGCTGATTTCCACAGGCACAATCAACAAAGCCATTGGTTCAAAAATCATTGTCAGCGGCAACGCTACACTGGATAAATCCACGTTTAATATCAGCAAAACAGCACAAGGCTATGTAACCCAACAAGGCAAAACAGAAGTTTTGCTCACCGCAAAATCACTCAGCAGCGATGGCATCGTCATCAATGCACCCGAAGCAATAAGCAGTTTAATAGAAAGCAATGCCACCGTTGATGACACTTCTATTTCAGTAACCATGAAACGTCAATCGGCTGCCACCGCCGCCGCTCTTTCTTCTGCATTTATGGGCAAAACCGAATCGGCTGCCGCTTTGGACGCAGTATTCAGCCAATACGATAAAAAATTGGAAAATGGTCAGCAATTAACCGCCAATCAAGCCGCTTTTGCCAACCATGTGCTATACACTGAAAACCTGAATAAAACGCTTTTCCAATACAGCCCCGCTACCCTGAAAAATGCACAGGAAAACTTATCAGTAACAGAAGCCAAGCAAAATGCACAATTTATTGCCGATGCGCAGCAACACCAAGACAGCATCTGGATTAACTATCAGCACGACCAAGCGCGGCTGAAACTGAATGGTTTAAGCGGCAAATGGCGAGACAACGGCTTTACATTGGGCGGCGCAAAAACACTTAGCGGCAAGCAAACGCTGGCGGCAGCCGTGTCGTCGAAACAAGGCAATTGGCAGGAAGAATTAGACGACGCAGCCCAATCATTGGACACCAGCGGCGTGGGCTTGGATTTAGCGTATATTTATTCGTTGGACAGCGGCTATCGCCTATATGGTCAAATCGGCTACAACTGGCTGAAAAACAAAAACGGCTACAGCAAAGAAAATGCACGCCAATACTCTGCCGGCATAGGTGTTAATAAAGATTTTATGCTGAACGAGCAATGGACATTAACGCCCAACCTTGCCGTGCAATACCTCAACACCAAACAAAACCATTTTGCCTTATTCGATAACGGTATTGCCATTAATGACTTCAGCACCAAACACACCGTGCTATTGTTGGGTTTAGCCGCACGTTATGCCTATAACAGCCGTTTGGCGTTTTTCGGCAGCCTGAATTTGGAACAAGATTTAAATAAAACCAGCCGCTTTCGCATGGATTTTGCAGGAGTTGATCTAAAAAGCAGCAGCAAAGCCATTGGCAAAACCCGCGCTGATGTCGGCTTGGGTGTGCGCTATGGCTTTACCGATAAACTCAATATGAGCGTTGCCGCCAATCACAGCCAAGGCAAACATTGGCGCGATAATCGGGTGAATGTGAAACTGGCTTATCGGTTTTAATATTTGCCAAATGTTATTCAGGTAGCCTATTTTAGGCTGCCTGAAAGACAATCCATCGGTTCTTTTCTCACACCGATGAGGAAAATTAAACAACCAACAAGCTGGCAGAAAAAAATGAGAAATATATCTGTACTACTATTTTTTCAGAGAGAAAAGCCATAACCTACTCTTTTTCATCTCCGTTTTTACCGCACAGGGCTTGATTGTTTCGGATTACCGCGTAGTGAAAAAGAAAGCAGTTTGGCTGAACAAAAAGGCTGCCTGAAACTTTCAGGCAGCCTTTTATTGATAGATGCTTATTGGGGCTTATTGGATTATCCGCACCTACGCCACCCAATGCGCATTTGCCAGCAGCTGCTGCATTTCCAGCGTTTTATCGGCAAACTGCCACGTTTCGATTTGGTAATTTGGATTGCTGAATGAATTCTGCACCGTTAATTTATCACCGGTTT
>NZ_JQKE01000057.1 GCF_000745895.1 Stenoxybacter acetivorans DSM 19021
CGCATATCTCTTAACCTAATCCGCCTATCACCTGTGAAGCGCAAAGGTGGCATTAAAGTACAGCGATTACTGGCGGCTACCTCTGATAATTACCGTGAGCAACTACTGAAACTGTGTTAAATCTTTCATGCGATTGCCCTGGCTGTATTTGGCTGTATGCGGTGTCGCAGACAGTATTATGGTAAACCACAGCAGTAATATTGCTTAAAAAAATGCTGATGTGCAGTGAAACAATCACAGAGAATCATCAAATATGAAAAAAAATACCCCAAAAAATTTTGAAGATGCTTTATCGCAATTGGAAAGCATCACCGCCGCAATGCAAAGCAGTGAAATGCCTTTGGAAGAGACCTTGGCGGCGTATCAGCGCGGACAGGAACTGGCGGCATTTTGTCAGCAAAAATTGGCAGAGGCAGAACAAAAGTTACAGGTATTGGACGGCAATCAATTAAAGGAGTTAAGCCTTGAGCCAACTGAATCCTGATTTCATTGCTTGGCAGAAACACGCTCAAGCACAAATGGAGGAGCTGTTAAATCGCTTGCTTCCTGATGGTAACAGGCTGCCTGAAACCCTGCATCAAGCCATGCGTTATGCCGCTCTGGACGGCGGCAAACGGTTGCGTCCGCTTTTGGTGCTGGCGGCATCACAAGTCGGGCAGGTTGATGAAACCGCGTTGGAGGCGGCAATGGTGGCGGTGGAATGTATCCACGTGTATTCGCTGGTGCATGATGATATGCCGGAAATGGATAACGACAGCTTGCGCCGAGGTAAACCAACTTGCCATATACAATATAATCAAGCCACTGCGTTATTGGTGGGCGATGCCTTGCAAACTTTGGCGTTTGACTTGCTCAGCCGCCCAAGCGGCTTGTCTGCGGTGCGTCAATTGCGTATGGTCAATGTATTGGCAAGGGCTTCAGGCAGCCTGGGTATGGCAGGCGGACAAGCTGTTGATCTGGCGAATGTCGGCAAAGCCATGAGCCAAAGCGAATTGGAATATATGCACCGTTTGAAAACGGGGGCATTAATCCGTGCTGCCGTTGCTTTGGGTGGATTAAGCTGCGCCGATGTCAGTGATGATGGTCTGAGCGCGTTGGATCAATATGCCGATAAATTGGGCTTGGCGTTTCAAGTGATTGATGATGTGTTGGATTGTGAACAAGATTCCGCCACTTTGGGTAAAACCGCCGGTAAAGACATGGCGGCAAATAAACCGACATACGTCCAATTAATGGGCTTAAACACCGCGCGGGATTATGCCAATCAATTGGTTGCAGAAGCGATAAGCGCACTCTTACCTTTGGGCAGCGCGGCAGGCTGCCTGAAAGATTTGGCACTTTATGCGGTGCGGCGATCATATTGAGGAAGGATATTTATTGGTGTAGATTAAGTGTATGCAAGGCGGCATATTTTTTATTTTTTCAGGGGGTATAACGCAATGAAAAAATTCTTTTCTTCGTGGATGTTGGCAGTATTGCTTGCTTTAACTGCGTTGAGTTTATCGGCTTGTGCTGCTGATAAAAAACCGGAGGCTGTGGTTGAGCAATTTTATCGGGCGGCGTTTGACGATAAAACAGATGAAGCCATAAATTATGTTGCTTTGGGTGATGTTAAAGAAAATGACATGACTGCCACAAAAGGCAAAATACAGATGATGGTAGGCGGTATGTCTTCTAAAGCGAAGGAATGGGGTGGGTTGCAATCAATCAAAACAACGGTGCTGGAGCAAGAAGAAACCTATGCGAAAGTTGAGACAGAATTAACTTTTAAAAACGATGAAATAAGGGAGCATGTTGAAAAGTTGGTTAAAGAAGACGGAAAGTGGAAAATCATACTGGAATGATGCAGTCCAACAATCATTTTTGAATGATGCCAATGAACAGCAAAAGATTTGACACTTTATGCGGTGCGGTGGTCGTATTGACGAATAATGTTTATTGATGTAAATAAGTGCGCATAAAGCAGTATATTTTTTATTTTTTAGAGGGGTAGTGCAATGAAAAAATTCTTTTCTTCATGGATGTTGGCGGTATTGCTTGCTTTAACTGCGTTGAGTTTATCGGCTTGTGCGGATAAAAAACCTGAGGCTGTGGTTGAGCAATTTTATCAGGCGGTTTTTGACGATAAAACAGATGAAGCCATGAGTTATTTTTCTTTGGCAGATGTTGAAGAAAATGATATGACTGCCGTAAAAGGCAAATTGCAGATGGTGATAGGCGGTATGTCTTCTGGTGCCAAGAAAGCGGGCGGTTTGCAATCAATGAAAACAACGGTGTTAAAGCAAGAAGAAGCCTATGCGGAAGTTGAAACAGAATTTACTTTTAAAAACAATGATGTAGAGAAAAAAATTACAAAGCTGGTTAAAGAAGACGGAAAGTGGAAAATCGCCCTGAAATGATGCAGTATAACAATATCATCTTTGAGTGATGCAGATGAATCATCTGAAAAAATGTACTCGGTTTTGCCAAACGAATCAGCGTGTTTTTTGGATTGGTGTTCTGTTGTTTGGTTTGGTTGCGGCGGCGGTTGCGGCGTGGCGGTTTTATGCCAAACCACCGTCGTTTACGGTATTTATTCCGCCGGAAGTGTCGGCAGAATGGCAAGCCGGTGATGTGATTTTTCGGATTGGCACAGAGTGGCAAAGCGATGCAGTGCGCCTGACTGCCGAAAAACGCGGTGATCCGTTCAGCCATGTGGGTATTTTGGTTGGGTCGCCGGGCAATTGGCAGGTTATTCATGCTGTGCCTGCTGAAGTTGATGGGCGCAAAGATGCCGTGGTGCAAGATGATTTGGCTTTTTACCTTGCGCCTGAACGTGCTGTCGGTGTGGCAGTGTATCGGGTACAAGCAAATGCTGTTGCACGGTTGGCGGCTGTGAATTATGCCCGCACCCGTTTGGGTGAGCCGTTTCGGATTGTGGAAAATGATAAATTAGGGCAGTATTGCACCACTTTGGTATGGGCTGCATGGCAGTATGGCGGTGTTGATTTGGGTGTGCATTTTGATTACTTGGATATTCCGTTTGTCGCAGGGCATTATTTGATGCCCAATGCTTTACGCAAGGCTTCGGGTTTAACGCAGGTGTTTATCAGCATGCCGTAATACGGCATCTTTTTAATTGATTGTTTCTTTAGATATTTAAACCATAGACTAAGCCATGAACACACAAATATTGGGTTTGTATTTTTTGCCGTTGGGTATTCTGAGTATGTGTGCCGCCGCGCTGTGGCAGATACATGTGATGTTCAGTGAAACATATTCTTTAGATCGTTTTAAAGACAAGCAGCTGGTATGGGTGGTTACCGCGCTGTTTTTTAGTTTTAGTTTGGCGGTGTATTGGTTTGCGCCCAACGCCCGTAAAAAAGGGCTGGTTTTTCTGTTATTGGGCGGCGGCGGTTTGCTGATGTATGTTTTGGGCAGGTTGTGGTTGCCATGGCAGCAATAAAATCTTCATTGCGCATTCCTGAAAATGCGTGTTCTTGTCTTGCGCCCGCTAAACTGAACTTGGATTTGCGCATTGTTGGCAGGCGTGCAGATGGTTATCACTTGCTGGAAAGCGTGTTTACGCTGATTGCCTTGTATGACTGTTTACACATATTGCCCAATCATACCGGCAACATCGTGTTGCACACGCCGACAGAGGATGTGCTGCCTGAAAATGATTTGTGTTACCGTGCCGCAAAATTATTGCAACAACACTGCGCAGTAACAAAGCAGGGCGCGGATATATGGCTGGAAAAGTATATTCCCGTGGGCGGCGGTTTGGGCGGCGGCAGCTCAGATGCGGCGTTGGTGTTGATGATGCTTAATCAATTGTGGCATTGCGGCTTGGATAAGGCGGCTTTAATCAAATTGGGCGTTCGTTTGGGTGCTGATGTGCCGTTTTTTATTTTTGGTGAATCGGCATTTGTTTGCGGCATCGGTGAAAATTTATCACCAATGGTATTGTTGCCACAGTGGTATGTCATTATCAAGCCGCCGGTGCATGTCAGTACAGCCGCAATTTTTTCGCATGAGAACTTGACACGTAATTCCAAACCCAGCATAATGCCCATTTTTGAAACGCCGAAAAATTGGCGAAATGACATGCAGCATGTTGTTTTGTCTGAATATTTTGAAGTTAAGGTGGCGTTTGATGCGCTGGCTGAGTATGGACAGCCAATGATGAGCGGGTCGGGTGCTTGTGTGTTTCTGCGGTTTGACGATGAAACGCAGGCACAGACGGTTTATCAGCAGATTTCAACAAAGCATCAGGCATATTGTGTGGTCGGTCTGAAAACACATCCTTTTTATGGCTGATGTGATTATTGTTTATTGGGGAGTCGTCAAGTGGTTAAGACTCTGGGTTTTGATCCCAGCATGCGTAGGTTCGAATCCTACCTCCCCAGCCACTTTTGAAAGCGTGTAAGCGGGCTTACACGCTTTTTTGGTATGATTTCGCCGACGAGTTTTCAGGCAGCTTTTGCGGTAGGGCATAGCTGTTGAGTCAGCAGCATCGGTAGATTGTTTTTTTGCTTAAGCAAAAAGGGTAGAAAGATGTTTCACCCGTGGCGTTTAAAAATTTTGGCAAGCAGGGAAAGCGAAGAAATGGCGGCTTACGAGAGTTTGATGGTGTTCACAGGCAACGCCAATCCCGAATTAGCGAGAAATGTGGTCAAGCACTTGGATATTTCCCTGGGCAGGGCTGTTGTTAATCGATTTTCTGACGGTGAAGTTTCTGTTGAGTTGTTGGAAAATGTACGCGGACGAGATGTATTTATTGTACAGCCGACTTGTGCGCCCACCAATGACAATTTAATGGAAGTTTTGGCAATGACCGATGCGCTCAAACGTGCTTCGGCAGGGCGGATTACGGCGGCAATTCCGTATTTCGGCTATGCACGGCAAGACCGTCGCCCGCGTTCGGCGCGAGTACCGATTTCGGCAAAATTGGTGGCAAATATGCTGCAATCTGCGGGTGTTGATCGTGTATTGACTGTGGATTTGCATGCCGACCAAATTCAGGGATTTTTTGATATTCCCGTTGATAATGTTTATGCCACACCTATTTTGACGCACGACATCGAAAAGCAGCGGTTTGATAATTTAATGGTGGTCAGCCCCGATATTGGCGGTGTGGTGCGTGCACGGGCGGTGGCAAAAGTTTTGAATACCGATTTGGCAATTATTGATAAACGCCGCCCGAGAGCCAATGTGGCAGAAGTCATGAATGTGATTGGTGATATTGACGGGCGCACTTGTTTAATTGTTGATGACATGATTGATACCGCCAATACCTTGTGCAAAGCGGCATCGGCTTTGAAAGAGCGCGGCGCGGCACGGGTGCTGGCTTATGCTACTCACGCGGTGTTTTCCGGTGAAGCGGTGGAACGTATTTCTAATTCAGATATTGATGAAGTGGTGATTACTGACACCATTTCTTTATCTGCCAGAGCACAGCAATGTGCGCGTATTCGGCAAGTCAGTATTTCCGGTTTGCTGGCTGAAACCGTGCGCCGAATCAGTAATGAAGAATCGGTGTCTTTTTTGTTTAATGAAGATTTAATCGCTCCGGGCGCGTTGTTTTTGCCGTAATTGCTGCGGGTGTGGTATTTTTGAGAAACGTGGTAGCACGTTTAATTGTCGGCTGTCTGAAGCTGGTCGCGGCAAAGGACAGTATTTTTACCTTTGGAGTTGTTTATGTCATACGAAATTCAAGCAGAAGTCCGTCAAACGCAAGGCACGGGTGCGAGCCGCCGTCTGCGTAATGCCGGTAAAGTACCCGCCGTGTTATACGGAGAAGGCACAGAACCATTGGCGATTGCGGTTGAACACCGCGCCATGTTCTATGCTTTGGAAAAAGAATCTTTTCATACTGCGTTGATTGCATTGAGCATTGACGGAAAAATTCATAATGTGATTGTGCGTGATTTCCAAATGCACCCTTTCAAGCAGCAAGTACAGCATATTGATTTTCAAGTTGTTGATTTGAATAAACCTGTGAAAATCCGTGTGCCGGTTCATGTATTGAATGCAGAAATTTCTCCTGCCGTAAAATTACAGGGCGGCCGTGTATCTTTATTGGCTAATGCTGTGGAAGTGAGTGCTTTGCCGAAAAATATGCCTGAATCGCTGGTTTTAGATGTGGCAAAAGTGAATGCCGGTGATATTCTGCATTTGTCTGATATTCCATTCCCCGAAGGCGTGGAAAGCGTGTCGCTCAAACGCGGCGATAACTTGGCGATTGCTTCCGCTTCCGGCAAGAAACGTTGATTCATCTCATTTGTTCATTCCTGAGATGAGCTTCATCTTCAAAACGGCATCTGCGGGTGCCGTTTTTTTATTATCCGTTTTTTATTATTTGTTGTGTTGCGGAAAATGAAACCTGAATTGCCTGAATATCTGGATCGTATTTGTGTGGTACTGACACGCCCGAGTCATCCTGCCAATATTGGCGCGGCGGCGCGTGCCATGAAAACCATGGGTTTAAGCCGAATGGTTTTGGTTGCACCCGCTTTAATGGCAACACCAATGACACCCAATCCGCCGTTGTTTTGTGCTGATTCGCCGCAAAATTTCAGGCTGCCTGAAGAAAGTTTTGTGCTGGCTTCGGGTGCGAAAGATGTGTTGGAAAATGCACGCATTACGGCAACTCTAAATGAGGCTTTGGCAGACACGGCAATCAGCTGCGCTTTAACCAGCCGTAAACGTGAATTAACAGCACCGATGCGCACACCGCGTGAATTGGCGCCGGCTTTGCTTCAAGCTGCCGCAGCCGGACAAACGGTGGCTTTGGTGTTTGGTAATGAAACTTTTGGTTTGAGTATTGAGGAAGCGCAAAGTTGTAATCGTTTGATGACGATTAATGGCAATCCGCATTATTTTTCTTTAAATTTGGCACAAGCAGTGCAAGTGGTGTCTTATGAATTATTCAGCCACATTGATGTGTCTATGGCATATTTGCAGCAAGAGAGGCAATTGGCAACACAAAAACAAACAGAAGGGTTGCTGGCGCATTGGCAGGAAGTCATGGCACAAAGCGGCTTTTTTGAACGCCGCAATGAAACACGGTTAATGCGGCGCATCAGCGCAATGTTTCATCGTGCCGAATTGGGTGAAGAAGACATTGATATTTTACGCGGCTGGCTGAAAACGTTATCGCGCCGATTGCCGCAGAATAATCAAGATTAAAAGAATCAAAAAATAAATAATTTATAAAGAGGTGAATATATGATTTATAGTATGACCGGCTATGCTGATACTGGAGGTCAATGCGGCAATCGTTACTGTACAGTAGAATTACGTACTGTGAATCATCGGTATTTGGATATTCATTTTAAATTGGCTGATGAAGTGCGCCATTTGGAAAGCACTTTGCGTGAAATGATTGCAGCACAAATTCAGCGCGGCAAAGTGGAATGCCGCATACAAATTCAATCGAACCGTGCGAATGGTGCGTGTGCGCTTCACGTTTGCGATGAGTTGCTTGAGCAGCTGGTGCAATTGAATCAAAACATCACACAAAAATTTAATACGATACAGCCCTTATCTGTATCGGATATACTGCATTTTCCGGGTGTTCTGATCACAGAACAAGAAGATGCTGAAGCAGTTAATCAAGGCATACTGGCGCTGATGCAACAAAGTTTGAGCCGATTGCAGGAAACCCGACTGCGTGAAGGGGCGCAGTTGCGGCAGCATTTATTGACGCGGCTGGCTGAAATGGACACGATTATCCAACACGTACTGTTGGTGTTTCCATCGCTTTTGCAAAAGCATTTTGATAAAGTTGAAGAGCGTTTGCGTGAAGCTGTGGCGCAAATTGATGCTGAACGCTTAAAACAAGAGTTTGTGTTGTTTATGCAAAAAACTGATGTGGACGAAGAATTAAGCCGTTTACAAACACACATTGACGAAGTGCAGCGGCTACTGAGCAGCAATAACGGCAGTGTTGGCAAGCGTTTGGATTTTCTGATGCAGGAATTAAACCGAGAAGCCAACACTTTGGGCAGCAAAGCCATCTCTGCCGAATGCTCACAGGCATCGGTGGGTTTGAAAGTGTTGATTGAACAAATGCGCGAGCAGGTGCAGAATATCGAATAAGCGCATTTGCCGTTTTTATATTTTTGGGTTGATAAAGTTCATTATTAAGGAGAGTTTCGATGTCTATGTCTGATCGCGACGGGTTTATTTGGTATAACGGTAAACTCGTTGAGTGGCGCAGTGCACAAACCCATGTCTTAACGCATACTTTGCACTATGGTATGGGTGTTTTTGAGGGTGTTCGTGCTTATGAAACGGCACAAGGCGGTGCAATTTTTCGTTTACAAGACCACACCAAGCGGCTTTTTAATTCAGCCAAAATCACCGGTATCAAATTACCATTCGACGAAGAAGCCATTAATCAAGCGCATATTGAGGTGGTGCGGGCAAATCAATTGCAATCGGGCTATTTTCGTCCCATGGCATTTTATGGTGCGAAAAAATTAGGTGTTACGCCTGCGGCTGATGATGTGCAAGTGATTGTTGCCGCATGGCCGTGGGGCGCGTATTTGGGTGAAGAGGGCATGACACGCGGTATTCGTGTACAAGTCAGCTCGTTTACCCGCCATCACCCCAACATCACCATGATTAAGGCCAAAGCCAACGGCAACTACATGAATTCCATCATGGCAAACACAGAAGCACTCCGCAATGGCTACGATGAAGCCATATTATTAGATGCACAGGGCTATATTGCCGAGGGTTCAGGGGAAAATATTTTCTTGGTGCGCGGCGGCAAACTTTATACACCTGAATTAGACGTGGCATTGGACGGAATCACTCGCAGCAGTGTCATTGCCATTGCCGCCGACATGAACGTGCCGGTAATTGAAAAGCGGATTACCCGTGATGAATTGTATATTGCCGATGAGGTTTTCTTTACGGGAACAGCCGCTGAAGTAACACCCATTCGCGAAATTGACGGCAGAGAAATCGGCATCGGCAGCCGTGGCGGTATCACTGCTGAAATTCAGCAGCGTTATTTTGATATTGTGCAGGGAAAAAATCCAAAATATGCACATTGGCTGACTTATATTGCCTAAATCAGGCTGCCTGAACATCTATATATAAAATATAAAGGAACTCTTATGAAAGTAGGTTTTGTCGGTTGGCGCGGAATGGTTGGTTCTGTGTTGATGCAGCGCATGAATGAAGAAAATGATTTTCAACACATTCCCAACGCTTTCTTTTTCACCACGTCCAGCCCGGGAAAAGCTGCGCCTGATTTTGGGCAAGCCAATAAAACATTATTAGATGCCAATCACATTGAAACCTTGGCAGAAATGGACGTGATTGTTACTTGCCAAGGCGGAGACTACACCAAAGCGGTTTACCCGCAGTTGCGCCGCAGCGGCTGGCAAGGTTATTGGATAGATGCCGCGTCCGCTTTGCGCATGGAAGACAATGCCGTTATCGTATTGGACCCTGTAAATCGAGCCGTGATTGATAAAGCATTGGAAAATGGCATAAAAGACTTTATCGGCGGCAATTGCACGGTGTCGTTGATGTTGCTGGCATTGGACGGCTTGTTTAAACACGACATGGTTGAATGGGCAAGCAGCATGACCTATCAAGCCGCCAGCGGTGCAGGTGCGCAAAATATGCGTGAATTGATTATCGGCATGGGCGCGATTGAGCAGCAAGTTGCCGCTGAATTGGCAGATCCTGCGGGGGCAATTTTAAGCATTGACCGCAAAGTATCGGATTTTCTGCGCAGTGATGCCTATCCGAAATCGCAATTTGGTGTGCCGCTGGCAGGCAGCTTGATTCCTTGGATTGACAGCGATTTGGGTAATGGACAATCCAAAGAAGAATGGAAAGGCGGTGTGGAAACCAACAAAATTTTGGGACGGGCAGCCAATCCTGTGGTGATTGATGGTTTGTGTGTACGCATCGGTGCGATGCGTTGCCATAGCCAAGCCATTACCTTGAAATTAAAGCAGGATTTACCTGTCGCCGAAATTGAATCCTTGCTGGCAGCCGCCAATGATTGGGTGAAAGTGATTCCCAATGAAAAAAATGCTTCTGTACACGAATTAACCCCCGCCGCTGTTACCGGCAGATTAACCGTTCCCGTTGGGCGAATTCGCAAATTAGCGATGGGCGGAGAATACATCAGCGCGTTTACCGTTGGGGATCAATTGCTGTGGGGTGCGGCAGAACCCATTCGCCGTATATTGCGCATTGTATTAAAAACCTTGTAATGTTATTTATTTAGGCTGACTGAAAAACACATTCAGGCAGCCTGAATGAAAACAGCACAGGGCTGATTTTTCAATATCTGACCGCAGGATTTTCCTGCAACCCATTGCTTAAACAGAAAGTGTTTTTCTATGTCTTCTGCCGAAAAAGCCTACCGCATTTCTGCTCAGAAAAATTTTAAATTGAATGATATTGATACCAAAGATAAAAGTTTGGTTTCTGCCGGTAAGGAAGAGCGCGAAGCGTATATCAGCCAAACTGCGCCGCTTTTGGACGAGCTGCAAAACAGGCTGTATGCTGAAAATAAAAACAAAGTATTGGTGGTATTGCAAGGCATGGATACCGCAGGTAAAGACGGCACAATACGCAAGGTATTTCAAAGCATAGACCCGCTGGGTGTGCGTGTACAGGCGTTTAAATCACCCACAGTGATTGAGTCAGCACATGATTATTTATGGCGTGTCCATCAAGTGGTGCCGCAAGCAGGTGAATTGGTGATTTTTAATCGCAGTCATTATGAAGACGTATTGATTACTCGGGTGCGCGGTTGGATTGATGAAGCAGAATGCCGCCGCCGTTTGGAACACATCAACGACTTTGAACGTTTGTTGACAGAAACGGGAACTACCGTTATCAAATTTTTCCTGCATATTTCCAAAGAAGAACAGCGCGAACGGCTACAAAAACGCTTAGATGACCCTGCTAAAAATTGGAAATTCAATCCCGCCGATTTGGAAGACCGCAAATTGTGGGCGCAATATCAATCACAATATGAAACGGTAATTGCTACCACAAGCACCAAATACGCACCGTGGTATGTGATACCCGCTGATTCCAAATCAACACGCAATCAATTGATTTTGGATATTTTGATTAATCGGCTGACTGCTTTAAATATGCAATATCCTGTTGTTGATACCACCGGCTGGCCTAATATTGTTGAATAAAATGGATACAGTGCACTGGCAAAATGGTTGGTGGACACCCGCAAGGCGTGTCAACAGCCCCAATTACACGCATCGGCCGCTTGATTGCTGCGTGTGTTTGGCGGTGATACACAATATTTCTTTGCCGCCGTTTGAATATGGTTCAAACGCAGTGGAAGCCTTGTTTACCAATCGTATTCACGAAATAGCGGATACGCCATTTCTGCAATCTTTAACCGCTTTGCGCGTGTCCAGTCATTTTTTTATTGACCGCAGCGGGGCAATCACTCAATTTGTGTCTTGTGATGAAGCGGCTCACCATGCAGGTGTATCATCATTTCGCGGCAAAGAAGGTTGTAACGCGTTTTCAATCGGTATTGAACTGGAAGGCTGTGATTTTGAACCGTTCAGTGAAGCGCAGTATTTGGCTTTATTGAACTTGCTGCCTGAAATTTGCCAAGCCTATCCGATTGAAGCGGTTTGCGGTCATCAGCACATCGCACCGGGCAGAAAAAGTGACCCGGGGCATTTTTTTGATTGGCAGCGGCTGCAGGAAGCGGGATTGCCAGCAGTGAGTGTGGTTTAAGATTGCTGCTGATTTGATGTAAACAGACAATAGGCTTGTCAATCAGTAAAAATATCGGCTAAAATTACCAATTCAGTAAATTAGTCTAAAGAAATTTAGATAGTTTTGAAAACAACAGGCACGTAGCTCAGTTGGTTAGAGCACCACCTTGACATGGTGGGGGTCGTTGGTTCGAATCCAATCGTGCCTACCAAATTTGAAAATAATAAAAGCCCTGTGTGGCTTTTGTTGTTTTTGGCATCATACCAAACGCAATTAAATATACTCGGAGTTTTAATTTTAATGTTAAACATCACTTTGCCGGACGGTTCAGTCCGCCCTTTTGATGCGCCGGTGTCTGTGTATGCCGTTGCCGAATCTATTGGTGCAGGCTTGGCAAAAGCGGCTTTGGCGGGCAAAGTGAACGGGCGTTTGGTGGACACTTCTTTTGTGATTAATCAAGATGCCAAGCTGGCAATCATCACCGCCAAAGATGCTGAGGGCTTGGATATTCTGCGTCATTCTACCGCGCACTTAATGGCGTATGCGGTGCAAGAATTGTTTCCCGGAGCGCAAGTAACCATTGGACCAACCATTGAAGACGGCTTTTATTACGATTTCGCTTACGAGCGCCCATTTACACCCGAAGATTTAACTGCCATTGAAGCCAAAATGGCAGAATTGGTCAAACAAGATTTATTGGTGGAACGTTTTGAATTGCCGCGTGATGAAGCAATTCGGTTCTTTAAAGACAAAGGCGAGATTTATAAAGCACAAATTATTGAAAGCATTCCTGAAGGTGAAATTTTATCTTTATACAAAGAAGGTGATTTCACTGATTTGTGCCGAGGTCCGCATGTTCCCAATACAGGCAAACTGAAAGTATTTAAGCTGATGAAAGTGGCCGGTGCATATTGGCACGGCGACAGTAACAATGAAATGCTGCAACGCATTTACGGCACGGCATGGGCAAATAAAGACGATTTAAAAGATTATCTTTATCGCTTGGAAGAAGCGGAAAAACGCGATCACCGCAAATTGGGTAAACAATTGGATTTATTCCATTTGCAAGACGAAGCCCCCGGCATGGTTTTTTGGCATCCCAAAGGCTGGACGCTGTGGCAGAACATTGAGCAGCATTTGCGCAGCGAATTAACGGCGGCGGGTTACCGAGAAATCAAAACCCCCATGATTATGGATCGCAGTTTGTGGGAAAAATCAGGACATTGGGAAAATTACCACGAAAACATGTTTATCACTGAATCGGAAAAACGCACTTATGCGGTAAAACCGATGAATTGTCCCGGGCACATTCAAGTATTCAACCAAGGTTTGCGCTCTTATCGTGATTTACCCATGCGTTTGGCAGAGTTCGG
The DNA here is from genome assembly GCF_000745895.1 of Stenoxybacter acetivorans DSM 19021. GTDB lineage: Bacteria > Pseudomonadota > Gammaproteobacteria > Burkholderiales > Neisseriaceae > Stenoxybacter > Stenoxybacter acetivorans. The sequence goes on from NZ_JQKE01000057.1 coordinate 13,092, forward strand.
TTCGTGCCATCGCAATGAGCCGTCGGGTGCATTACACGGTTTGATGCGGGTGCGCGGTTTTGTGCAAGATGATGCACATATTTTCTGCACAGAAGACCAAATTGTTGAAGAAGCCCGCGCGTTTAATGAATTGGTAATGCGTATTTACCGTCAATTCGGCTTCCATAACGTGGCGATAAAGCTCTCTCTGCGGCCGGAAAAACGTGCCGGTTCAGACAAAGTTTGGGATAAAGCCGAACAAGGTTTGCGTGATGCACTGGTGGCATGCGGTGTGGAATGGGAAGAATTACCCGGTGAAGGCGCGTTTTATGGTCCGAAAGTGGAGTATCATATCAAAGATGCGCTGGGTCGTTCGTGGCAGTGCGGCACAATTCAATTGGATTTTGTGCTGCCTGAACGCTTAGATGCCGAATATGTAACCGAAGACAATGGACGTGCCCGTCCGGTAATGCTTCATCGTGCGATTTTGGGTTCGATGGAACGTTTTATCGGCATTTTGATTGAAAACCATGCCGGTTCTTTCCCTTTGTGGCTGGCACCGGTTCAAATGGTGATTATGAACATCACCGAAAATCAAGCCGATTATTGCCGCGATTTGGCAAAACGTTTGGGTAGCGCGGGCTTTCGGGTTGAGTTAGATCTGCGCAACGAAAAAATCGGTTATAAAATCCGCGAACACAGTTTACAGCGTCTGCCGTATCAAATTGTCATCGGCGACAAAGAAAAACAGGAAGATAAGGTAGCCGTGCGCGCTCGCGGCGGTGCAGATTTGGGGCAATTAACGTTTGATGAGTTTGTCATGCGTTTGCAGCAAGAAACCTTGTCGCTTCATTAATTTACATAAGGAGTACAGCCATCGCTCAAGAACGCGAAGCACGCATTAACGGTGAAATCACCGCCAAGGAAGTGCGTTTAATCAGCCCCACAGGTGAACAACTGGGTGTGGTGTCTATTCAGGAAGCCATCAAACTGGCGGCAGAAAATGATGTTGATTTGGTGGAAATTAATCCCACTGCCAAACCGCCTGTGTGCAAGATCATGGATTTTGGTAAATACAAATACGAACAATCCAAAAAACGCGATGAAGCACGCAAAAAACAAAAGCAAGTACAAATCAAGGAAATTAAATTCCGCCCCGGCACAGATGATGGCGATTACAACATCAAAATGCGCAACATTACCCGCTTTTTAGAAGATGGTGATAAGGTGAAAGTAACTTTGCGCTTTCGTGGGCGCGAAATGGCGCACCAAGAGTTGGGCGCAGTGTTGCTGAAACGGGTAGAAACTGACTTGGCTGAAATTGGTTCGGTGGAACAATTCCCGAAAATGGAAGGCCGTCAAATGGTGATGATGATTGCGCCGAAGAAAAATAAGCAAGCCTGATTATTTTTAATCGCTTCTTTGTTTTCATTCAAATGCAAATAGAGATCAATTGCTTTTGATGTTTATTCTTTTCAGGCAGCCTAAAAATAAATTTGCCGGGTATGTGTTGATTTGCTGCCTTGCGAATTGGATTGCATTGCTGTATCATGCGCGGTTTCGTTTGTCTGCCGTTGCAGACGAATCGCAGTCAATTAACGGCAAAAAAACCGTGGCGCAATGGTTGTTTGTTTTTCAAGTGTTGCTTAAGGTAACCACCGTGCGCCTTATCTAAAAATGAATGGAGTTTATCCCATGCCTAAAATGAAAACCAAATCCAGCGCGAAAAAGCGTTTTAAAGTGTTGGGCAGTGGTGGTGTGAAACGCGCTCATGCGTTTAAACGTCATATATTGACTAAAAAAACCACCAAAAACAAACGTCAGTTGCGCGGCACCGCCATGGTGAATGAGCGCGATATGGCTTCCGTTGCCAAAATGTTGCCCTACGCTTAAGGAGTAAATTATGCCTCGTGTTAAACGCGGTGTTACCGCACGTGCCCGCCATAAAAAAGTATTGGCTTTAGCCAAAGGCTATCGTGGCCGCCGTAAAAATGTCTATCGTGTTGCCAAACAAGCGGTGATGAAAGCCGGTCAGTATGCTTATCGTGACCGCCGTCAGCGCAAACGTCAATTCCGTCAATTGTGGATTGTGCGTATTAACGCCGCTGCTCGTGAAAATGGTTTGTCATACAGCAAATTCATGAATGGTCTGAAACGCGCTGCTATTGAGATTGACCGCAAAGTGTTGGCAGATTTGGCTGTGTTTGAAAAAGCCGCCTTCACGCAATTGGCTGAAAAAGCCAAAGCGGCCTTGGCTTAAATACATTACATTCATTGTATTTCTGTGAAGATAAAAAAGGAAACTTCGGTTTCCTTTTTTTCTTGCTGTCAAATGGAGAGGCTTGCGTTAAAATTACCGCTTCAATATTGTATTTGAACACTGAATAAGTGAAATACCACCGGAATTATTCAAGTTTTTCAGGCAGCCTGAAAGCCTTGTTGTTTAATTTAAAGACATATTTATGATGACAGAAAACGCCAATCGCATTGTTGAAGCGGGCATTGCCGCTATTGAAGAAACCCAAGATTTGACCGCGCTGGAATTGGTGAAAGCACGCTATCTGGGTAAAACGGGTGAGTTAAATGCCTTGCTGAAAAGTTTGGGGCAAATGTCGCCGGAGGAGCGCAAAACAGCAGGTGCGCACATCAATGAATCCAAAAACCGTTTTCAGTCAGCCTTTAATGAGAAGCGAGATGCGCTGAATAAGGCCAAGCTGCAAGCACAATTGGCAGCGGAAGCCTTAGACGTTACTTTACCCGGGCGTGGGCAAGCATCGGGTGGTTTGCACCCGGTAACACTCACTTTGCAGCGGATTGTGGAATTGTTCCACAGCATGGGTTTTGAAGTGGCAGACGGTCCTGAAATCGAAAATGATTTTCACAATTTTGAAGCCTTGAATATTCCGCCGAACCATCCTGCGCGCGCCATGCAGGACACGTTTTACATTGAAAACGGTGATGTATTGCGTACTCACACCTCTAATATTCAAATTCGCTATATGTTGGATAAAAAGCAGCCGCCGATTCGCATTATTGCGCCCGGTCGGGTTTACCGCGTGGATTCCGATGCCACTCATTCACCAATGTTTCATCAGGCGGAAGGTTTGTGGGTGGAGAAAGGCGTTACTTTCGCCGATTTAAAAGCCGTGTTTACCGATTTTATCCGCCGTTTTTTTGAACGTGATGATTTGCAAGTGCGGTTTCGCCCGTCGTTTTTTCCGTTTACTGAGCCGTCTGCCGAGATTGACATCATGGGTGAGCGCGGTTGGTTGGAAGTAGGTGGCTGCGGCATGGTTCACCCCAATGTGCTACGTAATGTGAATATTGACCCTGAAGAATATACCGGATTTGCGTTTGGCATTGGCTTAGACCGTTTTGCCATGCTGCGCTATGGTATCAATGATCTGCGTTTGTTCTTTGAAAATGATTTGGGCTTTTTGCATCAATTTCGCTAATAAAATCGTATGGTTTTAAAATATCAATTTTTAAATTTTACCTTATCTTACCGCTTCAAATTACATTGAAGCGGTAATTTTTTGCGGCATTTAAAAAATGCTGCCAAATAACCAAAAACAAGAAGTCAAGCCGGCAGGCAAACCATCAAAAATTTTCAATCAGTCTTCAGTCTGAAAAGCATCAATTTTCCCATGTTTAAATATTAAAGTATTTGATTTTTTGGTTAATTTATTAAGGTAACATTGTTTTATCTAATAAAAAATAACAATCGATACTTATAGTTATTATTTCATTGTTGATTAAATCAGTATTTTCGTTTAAATTAAAAATAGACATTGGTTACTAAAATATTAGGTAACTTTACAAATCAGTTGTTTTTTAATCGCTTGAGGGGCAGAAATAATTATGAGTACAATCGAAGTTGTTTCCAAAGCCAGCCGTGCTACCGTGCAAGTCAGCCAAAGTAACCATATTGCGCTCAAAGAAGAAGCAGTGGTGAAATTAAACATCGGTACACAAACCGTGGTTGCCGTCAAACAAGAAGGCAATCAGCTTATTGTCGTGTTAAGTAATGGTGAAGTGATTACCATCGATAATTTTTTTGATTCTTCATGTGTAAAACCCAATGCTGAAAATATCAACGAAGCTGAGAATATCCATGATGTTTCAGGCAACCAGCTGGTTATTGAAGACAACAACGGTAACTTGGTTTGGGCAAAAACGCATTTTGAAAATGGGTGCTTATCGCCCGTTCAGTATTATGCCATTGAAGATATTTCCCCTCTGTTGAGTACCAATGCTGACGGCGTTGCCGCTTTTCCGTGGTTGATACCGTTGCTGGCATACGGCATTGTCGGTTCTATTGCTGCCGCTGGCGTGTCAGCCAGTGAATACGATGACAATTCACTGCCGAATTCACCGCCAAAAGAGGTGGGACCGCAAAACAATGAAGTAAGCAGACCTCATGTTGACCCTGTGAATGAAACCGACCCGATTACCGGTAGCGGTGCACTGGGTGCAACCATAACTGTAACTTTACCGGATGGCACCACCGTAACCACCACGGTTGGCAGCGACGGTAAATGGAGCATTCCGAATCCCGGTAATCTAAACCCGGGAGATCAATTGCATGTTGTGCAAACCGATACAGCGGGCAATACATCACCTTATGTTGTTGTTCCCATTGCAGACACCACCGCACCGGCCAAGCCCGCTTCGCCTGTTGATTATCAAGACAATATTGGCAGTGTACAAAGCGAACACAGTACAGCTGCTGATACCGATGATACCCAGCCGGGTAT